>VBDM01000148.1 GCA_005881355.1 Betaproteobacteria bacterium | reverse complement strand
CCTGATCGCCGGATATCCCTTGCACGGGCTGTGGGACCTGCTGCACGAGCTTCACGCGCATGGCGTCTACTCCGCCTTCGAGCCGGGCCAGCTGACCGCGGTGCCCTTGGCCTATGGAGTCTTCTGTGCGGCCTTCGACGTTTGCATCGCGGCGTATTTCTATACAAGGCGCGCCGAGTGGAGTGCCGCGTGGGCGGCGCGGTGAGCGCGGTTACGCCGCTTCTTTGAGGGTTGCCGTCGCCAGCGCTTCGAGCACCTGCCGGACGGCGAGCGCGCGCTCGGGGAGCTCGCTCGTCACGCGCTCGACGCGCAGCTTGTTCGGACCGGTGAGCTTCCAGCGCTGCTTCTGCACAAGCTTGAGCACGGCTGCCGGGTCGAGCGGGGGATGCGGCACGAACTGCAGCTGGATGAATTCCGCGCGCCACGCCGAGCGCCCGCCCCAGGATGCGCAGCCGGTGGCTTTCGATCAGCGCGCGCGCCGCTCCCGGCAGGTCGCCGAAGCGGTCGACCAGCTCTTCCTGCATCGCCTCGACGCGCTCCGCGCTGTCGCAGTTGGCGAAGCGCTTGTAGAGCACCAGGCGCTCGTGCACGTCGGCGCAATAAGTCGCGGGGAGCAGCGCCGGGAAATGCAGATTGACCTCGGTGATGACCTCGAAGGGCTGCGACAGGTCCGGCTCGCGGCCGGCCTTGAGCGAGCGCACCGCGTGGTCGAGCATGTCGGCGTAGAGGTTGAACCCTACTTCCTGCATCTCACCCGACTGCGATTCGCCCAGCACCTCGCCCGCGCCGCGGATCTCGAGGTCGTGCATGGCGAGGTAGAACCCCGAGCCCAGCTCCTCCATCATCTGGATCGCCTCCAGCCGCTTCTTCGCGGCGGCCGAGAGCGCGTCCTCGCCCGGCGTGAGCAGGTAGGCGTAGGCCTGGTGGTGCGAGCGCCCGACGCGGCCGCGCAGCTGGTGCAGCTGCGCCAGGCCGAACTTGTCGGCGCGCTCGATGAGGATGGTGTTGGCGGTCGGGATGTCGATCCCGGTCTCGATGATGGTCGAGCAGAGCAGCAGGTTGTGGCGCTGCTGCAGGAACTCGCGCATCACGCGCTCCAGCTCCCGCTCGCGCATCTGGCCGTGCGCGACCGCGATGCGCGCCTCGGGAAGGAGCTTCTCCAGTTTTTCGCGCACCACCTCGATCGAGGCGACGTCGTTGTGCAGGAAAAATATCTGACCGCCGCGCTTCAGCTCCCGCAGCGCCGCCTCGCGGATGATGCCCGGCGAATACGAGGTGACGAAAGTGCGGATCGCGAGGCGCCGCTCGGGGGCGGTGGCGATCACCGAAAGATCGCGCAGGCCTTCGAGCGACATCGCGAGCGTCCTCGGAATCGGCGTCGCGGTGAGCGTGAGCACGTCCACCTCGGCGCGCAGCGCTTTCAGGGCCTCCTTCTGGCGCACGCCGAAGCGGTGCTCCTCGTCGACGATCACCAGGCCGAGGCGCTTGAACTTCACGTCCTTCTGCAAAAGCTTGTGCGTGCCGATGGCGATGTCGATCTCGCCTCCGGCTAGGCCTTTCAGCGCGGTAGTCGTTTCCTTGCCGCTCCGAAAGCGCGACAGCTCGGCGAGCCTGATCGGCCAGTCGGCGAAGCGGTCGCTGAAGGTATGGAAGTGCTGCTCGGCGAGGAGCGTGGTGGGCGCGAGCACCGCGACCTGCATGTTGTCGGCGACGGCGACGAAGGCCGCGCGCAGCGCGACCTCGGTCTTGCCGAAACCGACGTCGCCGCAGATGAGGCGGTCCATCGGCTTGCCGTTCTTCATGTTGTCGATGGCAGCCGAGATTGCTGCCGCCTGGTCCGCAGTCTCCTCGAAGCCGAAGCCCTCGGCGAAGGCCTCGTAGTCGTGCTGGTTGAGCTTGAAAGCGTGCCCCTGGCGGGTGGCGCGCCGGGCGTAGAGATCGAGCAGCTCGGCGGCGGTATCGCGCACCGCGCGCGCGGCGCGGCGCTTGGCCTTCTCCCACTGGTCCCCGCCCAGCTTGTGCAGCGGCGCCTGCTCGGGCGGCCCGCCCGAGTAGCGGCCGATCGAGTGCAGCTGCGCCACCGGCACGTAGAGCTTGTTCTCGTCCGCGTATTCGAGGAGCAGAAACTCCGCGGCGCCTTCGCCGAGATCGAGATCGACCAGGCCGCGGTAGCGGCCGATGCCGTGCTGCACGTGCACCACCGGGTCGCCCGAGCGCAGCTCCGACAGATCGCGCAGCATGCCTTCGACCGAGCTCACCCGAGTCCGGTCGCGCGCCGCGCGGGAGCGGGCGGTCCCGGCGTAGAGCTCGGACTCGGTGACGAAGCAAAGGCCCTCCGCATCGAGGAAGAAGCCGGCGAGGAGCGGCGCCACGCCGAGCGCGAGCCTCGCCTCCGAGCGCCGGAATTCCTCGAAGCCTGCGCAGGGCTCGGGCTTGAGGCCGTATTCGGCCAGGTACTGAGACAGCGTCTCGCGGCGGCCGGGTGATTCGGCGAGCAGCATCACGCGGCAAGGCGTCTCGGAGAGAAATGCCTTCAGGCGGTGCAGGGGGTCGGCCGCGCGGCGCTCGACCGCAAGCTCGGGCAGGGGATGCGCTGACGGAGCGTCAGTCGCGATATCCGCGCGTCTGAAGGCCTTTGCGCGCACGAAAAATTCCTCGGCGCCGAGGAACAGCTCGGCGGGCGGCAGCAGCGGCCGCGCCCGGTCGCCGTGCAGGAGCTGGTGGCGGCCTTGCGCGTCGCGCGAGAATTCCGTGAGGGCGTCGTGCACCGCGCCGTGCATGCACACGGTGGCGGTCTTCGGAAGATAGTCGAAGATCGTCGCGGTCTGCTCGAAAAACAGCGGCAGGTAGTACTCGATCCCGGCGGGCGCGACGCCGTTGCTCACGTCCTTGTAGATGCGGCTCTTCGACGGATCGCCCTCGAAGCTGTCGCGGAAGCCGCGGCGGAACTGGTTGCGGCCCGCCTCGTCCATCGGAAACTCGCGCGCGGGCAGAAGCCGGATTTCCGCGACCTTGTAGAGGGTGCGCTGGGTGTCGGGATCGAAAGAGCGGATCGACTCGATCTCCTCGTCCATCAGATCGAGCCGGTAGGGCAGCGCGCTGCCCATGGGAAAAAGGTCGATCAACCCGCCGCGCACGCAGTACTCGCCCGGCGCGACCACCTGCGTGACGTGGCTGTAGCCGGCGAGGGCGAGCTGCGCGCGCAGGCGCCCGAGCTCGAGCGCTTCTCCCGCTTTGAGGAAAAAGCTGTGCGCCGCGAGGAAGGACGGGGGCGCGAGGCGCGTGAGCGCGGTCGCCGCGGGAACGATGGCGACGTCGAAGTCCTCGCGCATGATGCGATAGAGCGTCGCGAGGCGCTCCGACACCAGGTCATGGTGCGGAGAGAAGTGATCGTAGGGCAGGGTCTCCCAGTCGGGCAGCAGGAGCACGGCGAGCTGCGGCGCGAACCACGCGATCTCGTCCTTCAGCCTTTGCGCCTCGGTCGCTTGGGCGCAGAAGACGACGGCCGGCCGCGAGCCTTGAGCCAGGCGCGCGAGCGCCAGCGCGTCGCTCGAGCCGTGAAGGCGAGCGCCGCCCTCGCTTTTTCGCGCTTCGGGGAGAATGACGGCGCTCATTTCACGCAAATACGCAAAATACAAATAGCAAAACCCGAATTGAACGGCGCATCGCCTGAGAACGTCGTTCAAATTCGGGACACCGGTATAATTATATCGTGCCGAACTTTCCGAATCTCAACCGAATTCAGTGACTTGATCGATGGCTGCGCGATATTTCGGCCTCGTCCCGGCCGCCGGCTCGGGTTCCCGTTTTGGCGCCGACGTGCTCAAGCAATACTCGCCGCTCGCGGGAAAGCCGATGCTCGCCCATGCGATCGAGCGCTTGCTCGCCGTGCCGGAAGTGGAGGTCGCCTTTGTGGTGCTTGCGCCGTCGGACACGGAGTTTCGCAAACGCGACTGGAGCGCCTTCGGCAGCCGGGTCGCCCCGCTTTATTGCGGCGGCGCAAGCCGCCGCGACAGCGTGCTGAACGGGATCATCGCCGCGGCGAGCCTGGTCGATCCGAACGACTGGATGCTGGTGCACGACGCGGTGCGGCCCTGCCTCGGAAAAGCCGAGCTCCGCCGCCTGATCGATGAGGCGGGGAAAGACGAAATCGGCGGGATCCTCGCCGTGCCCGTCGCCGACACCCTGAAGCGCGCGAACGGCGAGCGCCGCATCGTCGCCACCGAGCCGCGCGACGGCCTGTGGCTCGCGCAGACGCCGCAAATGTTCCGGCACGGCATGCTGCTGCGGGCGCTGCGGGATTCCGTCCACGCGACCGATGAAGCGGCCGCCGTGGAGGCGCTCGGCCACAAGCCGCGACTCGTCGAGGGCAGCTCGAAAAACTTGAAGGTGACTTTTCCCGCGGATCTCGAAATAGCCGAACGGATCCTGAGGGACGCCGCGTGAGAATAGGGCAGGGTTTCGACGTGCACGCCCTCGTAGCCGGCCGAAGGCTGGTGATCGGCGGGGTGGTGATTCCTTTCGACAAGGGGCTCGAGGGCCACTCGGACGCCGACGTGCTGATTCACGCGGTGTGCGACGCGCTGCTCGGCGCCGCCGCGCTCGGCGACATCGGGCTGCACTTTCCCGATACGGACCCCAAATACCGGAACGTCGACAGCCGCGCGCTGCTGCGCGAGGTCGGCAGGAAGGTCCGGCGCGCCGGATTCTCCGTCGTCAATCTCGACGCCACCCTCATCGCGCAGGCGCCGAAGATGGCGCCGCACACCGCGGCGATGGTCGCGAATCTGGCCGCCGACCTCGAAATCGACCTTCGTCAGGTGAACGTCAAGGCGAAGACCGCGGAGCACCTGGGCGCCATCGGCCGCGGCGAGGGCATCGCCGCCGAGGCGGTCGCAATGCTCGAGACGGCATCGAGCGATCGGGCCAGACATTCCGACTTCGACGCTCC
>VBDM01000159.1:1068-11687 GCA_005881355.1 Betaproteobacteria bacterium | reverse complement strand
TCGAGCACTTCGGGGTCGAATGCGAATCCCTTCTCCAGAATATAGCTGTCCTTGCGGAAGGGAATCAACCTGTGCAGGCGGCGCGACAGCTGCTTGGCCATCCAGCCACCGCCCCGAAGGCGCCGGATTTCGTCGCGAGTGGCAAACGACTCGATGACGTTGAAATGGCCCAGAGAGTAAGCGTGCACTTTATACGTTTCGTAGTCCGTGATGTCGAGCTTGAGCGTCGTGGAGCGGCTTACCGCGAGGGCTCTGCCGAGCGCGTACTGGAAAAGTTGATTGCCCAGTCCGCCGATCAATCGCATGATCACCATGATGTCGAGCCGCAGCGTAAATCGTCCGGGTGCTCCGCGTCGGCCGCAGAATTCTCCTGGCGGTTTACGCAATAAGAACTTCGGTTGCCTACGGATTCAGCGGCCATCGACGAATTCAGTCAAGCACCGGCACCCAGCCGCTTGCCTTCCTGCAGCTCGGCGTGGCACGTCCTCAGGCAGACCTGCCACGACGGTAGCGCCACGCGGAAGTGCCGGAAGAGCTTTTCGTTGGATAGACGCGAGTTCTTGGGGCGGAGCGCGGGCAGGGGATATTCGTTCGACGTGATCGGAACGAGGCGTATTTCCCGCGGCGCCCCCTCAAGGCGCGCGATCTCCACAGCGAACCCGTGCCACGAAGTGTGCCCCTCGGCGGTGACATGATAAGTACCGCATGCGTTACCGAGCGCTTTTGGGTCGCGCTGCCGCAGCAGCTCCGCCGTGGCGTTTGCAAGCCCACGTGCGGAGGTCGGCGCGCCGATCTGGTCCGAGACCACGCGCAGCTCGTCTTTTTCCCTCAGCAGGCGCCGTATGGTCAGCAGGAAATTTCTGCCGCGCGCCGCGTATACCCAACTCGTGCGCAGTATCAGGTACTGCCCGCCGACGTCGCCGACGGCTTGCTCCCCGGCGAGCTTGCTGCGGCCGTATACATTGAGGGGGTTGGGTTGATCCTCCTCGACATACGGCATTTCCTTGGCGCCGTCGAAAACATAGTCGGTCGAGTAATGGATCAGAAACGCTCCGGCGCGCTTTGCTTCCTCCGCGAGGAAACCCGGTGCTGCCGCGTTGACCGCGAATGCCGCGTCGGGCTCGCTTTCGGCCATGTCTACAGCGGTATAAGCGGCGGCGTTGACGATGATATCGGGTTTGACCGAGCGGACCGCTGCGGCGATTTGATCCGGTTTGGCAAGATCGAGCATCGCTCGATCATATGCGGCCAACTCGCCGAGCGGCGCGAGCGCGCGCGCGAGCTCCCACCCGAGTTGCCCGTTCCTTCCCGTCAGCAGAATTTTCACGGAAACGCTTCGGCATCCCGGAGCCGCACGCCCGCGGCGTCCTTGGCAGACAGCGTGGGCGCGCTCGGTAGGGGCCAATCGATACGGAGTTCCGGATCGTTCCAGAGGATACAGCGCTCGTACTCAGGCGCGTAGAAATCCGTCGTCTTGTAGAGCACTTCCGCGAATTCGCTCAGAACGCAGAACCCGTGCGCGAAACCTATCGGTACCCAGAGCAGCTCGTGCGATTCGGCGCTCAGACGGACGCCTTCCCACCGGCCAAAAGTGGATGAGCTGCTGCGGATGTCCACCGCGACATCAAAGATTTCCCCGGCAACGACGCGGATGAGCTTGCCCTGGGGCTGGCGTATCTGGTAGTGCAGCCCGCGCAGCACGCCCTTCTCCGAACGCGAGTGATTGTCCTGAACGAAGCGCGCACGCAGTCCCGCGCGCTCGAACTCCCGCTCGTTCCAGCTTTCGAAGAAGAAACATCAGGGAGTCGCGTCCGAATGACCTTCATGCGGCGCGCGGACCCGCCCCGTCCCGCAGCAGCGACAGCAGATAGTCGCCATAGCCGCTGTTCTTGAGCGGTATGGCCAGGCGTTCAAGCTCCCCTGCGCTGATGTAGTCCATCCGCCAGGCGATCTCCTCCGGGCAACAGATCTTCATTCCCTGGCGGCGCTCCAGTGTCTCGATGAAGTGGCTCGCCTCGAGCAGGGATTCGTGGGTGCCGGTATCGAGCCACGCGTGTCCGCGCCCCAGCGGAACAACGTCGAGCTCACCGCGTGTGAGGTAGTGGCGGTTGACATCGGTGATCTCCAGCTCGCCACGCGCGGAAGGGCGAAGCGACTGGGCGATTTTAACGACCTTGCCGTCGTAGAAATAAAGGCCGGTCACGGCAAAACGCGACTTCGGCTGGCTGGGTTTCTCTTCGATGCTCACTGCGCGGTCGGCCGCGTCGAACTCGACCACCCCGTAGCGCTGTGGATCGCGTACCGGATAGGCAAACACCGTCGCGCCGGATTTCTTCTTCGCGGCGCGCTGCAAGTCGGACTGCAGGTCGTGACCATAGAAGATATTGTCGCCGAGCACGAGCGCGCAAGGCTCGCCGTCAATGAATTTCTCGCCGACGAGGAATGCCTGGGCGATGCCGCCAGGGTGCGGCTGCGCGGCGTAGCGGAAATTCAGTCCCCAGCGCGCCCCGTCGCCGAGCAGCTGGTCGAAGCGCGGGGTGTCCTGGGGCGTCGAGATCACGAGGATGTCGCGGATGCCGGCGAGCATCAGCGTGCTCAACGGGTAATAGATCATCGGCTTGTCGTAGACCGGCAGCAGCTGCTTGGACACGACCTGCGTGACCGGGTAGAGCCGCGTGCCTGTGCCGCCGGCGAGGATGATACCCTTCAAGCCTCGCCTCGCATGGCGTAGTTCTTCTCGATCCAGTGGCGGTAGGCCCCGCTCGTTACATGGGCGACCCAATCCGGATTGTCCAAGTACCAGGCGACCGTCTTGCGCAGCCCGGAGTCGAAGCTCTCGGCGGACTTCCAGCCGATTTGACTGGAGATCTTGGTTGAGTCCATCGCGTAACGATGATCGTGGCCCGGGCGGTCCTTGACGAAGGAAATCAACGTGGAATGCGGGCTCTTGCGGTTGGGCCTGGCTTCGTCGAGCAGCGCGCAGATGGCGTTCACCACCTCGAGGTTGGTTTTCTGGTTATTGCCGCCGACGTTGTAGCTCTCGCCGACGCGGCCGCGCGCCAGGACCTGCCGGATCGCGGCGCAATGATCCTGCACGTAGAGCCAGTCGCGGACATTGCCCCCATCGCCGTACACGGGCAGCGGCTTGCGGGTGAGGCCGTTCAGAATCATGAGGGGGATCAGCTTTTCGGGAAACTGGTAGGGGCCGTAGTTGTTCGAGCAATTGACGGTAAGCGTCGGAAGCCCATAGGTGTGATGGTACGCTCGGACCAGGTGGTCGGCGGCCGCTTTCGAAGCGGCGTAGGGGCTGTTGGGTGCGACCGGGGTCGATTCGCTGAACGGCGGATCGTGGGGTCCGAGCGAGCCGAATACCTCGTCGGTCGAGACGTGCAGGAACCGGAAATCCGCGCGTTCCGAGGGCGCGCGCTTTTCCCACCAGGTGCGGGTTTCCTCGAGCAATCCGAAAGTCCCGACGACGTTGGTCTGAACAAACTCGGAAGGTCCGAGGATGGAACGATCGACGTGGCTTTCGGCGGCGAAGTGCACGATCGCGCGCGGGGCGTGCTGCTCGAGGAGCCGGCGCACCAGATCGCGGTCGCAGATATCCCCGTGGACGAACACGTGCGCCGCATTACCCGTGAGGCCCTCGAGGTTTGCAGGATTGCCTGCATAGGTGAGCTTGTCCAGGTTCACCACGGGCCCTCCGCCTCGCGCGAACCAGTCCAGAACAAAATTCGAGCCTATGAACCCGGCGCCACCTGTGACGAGAACTGTCATTTCGCGGCGCGCTCCAGCGCTTTCAATTTCGCGTACTTGTTGAAGCTGTTCATGCAGCCGATCGCGATGTGCACCAGGCCCGGTACGCCGTCCAGGAAGCCCAGCCGAAGCAGGTAGAACTTGATGAACCGCAGCAGGGGCGAGAGCACGAGGTGCACCGCGTTCGCGCGGCGGCCGGCGGCGTGCATCGACTCCGCCTGCAGGCTCGTGTAGCGGTTCTGCTTGTCGAGGTATTTTTCCAGCGTTTCCGCGGAATCGTGCAGGAGATCGCCTGAGAGCTTGAGCACCGGCGATCGGGTCATGACCTTCTCGTGCACCGGCTCGCTGCCCCAGCATGCATGCGCGCGGTGAAACAGGCGCACGCTCCAGTCGGGATAGCCTTCCCCGTGTTTGAGCCAGCGTCCCAGAAAACGGTTGCGGCGTGGCATGGCGTAGACAAAACCGCGCGGCGCCTTGAGCTCCTCGGTGATTCCCTCGCGAAGCTCCTGGCTCACGCACTCGTCCGCGTCCACGCACAATACCCAATCATGGCCTGCGGCCTCGACGGCGAATTGCTTCTGCGCGCCGAACCCAAGCCATTCCTTTCGGATCACGCGCGCGCCGCGGCGGGCGGCGAGCTCGCGCGTGCCGTCGGTGGAGCCCGAGTCCACAACGATGACCTCCTCGGCGAAGGCGATACTTTCCAGGCAGCGCTCGAGTTGCGCCGCGGCGTTGAGGGTGATGATAGTGACGGACAAGGGCATGGCGCGAAGGAAGAGCCGGCAAACCCGTATAATCAGCGGCTTATGCGCGGTATTCTACCCGCTTTCCGCGCCCTTGCGGCCGGACAGCCTCGGGCGTCCATGAAAAGAATCCCGATCGTCAAGACTTCCTCGCTTGGCGAAGCGCTCGGGGCGTTCTGATGTGGAGCACCGGCTACCGCTTGCTCCTTTGGCTCGCGTTTCCCTGGGTGCTTGCGCGGTTGTGGTGGCGGGGGCGCGCGGAGCCCGCATACAGGCGGGGCATCGACGAGCGATTCGGCTTCTACGGCGAGCCGCCTGCGAAGCCGGTCATCTGGCTGCATGCGGTATCGGTGGGTGAGACCCGCGCCGCGGAGCCGCTCCTGCGCGCGCTGCAATCCCGGCATCCTGATTGCGAGCTCCTCGTTACCCAAATGACCGCGACCGGCCGGGAGGCGGCGCAGCATTTGCTTGGCGGCGCCGTCCGCATCGCGTGGCTCGCTTATGACTATCCGTCGGCGGTAAGGCGTTTCCTGCGCCATTTTCGGCCGCGTCTCGGGATCCTGATGGAAACCGAGATCTGGTTCAACCTTGTGCACGGGTGTGAACGCTCGGGCGTTCCGCTTATGCTCGCCAACGCCCGAATGTCGGCCAGATCGGCGCGCGGCTACGCCGTGGTCGGGCCGCTCGTGCGGGCGGCGCTCGGGCGCCTGAGCGCCGTCGCAGCGCAGACCGCCGAGGACGCGGAGCGGCTTCGATCCCTAGGCGCTCGCGCGGTGGAAGTCACCGGGAACCTCAAGTTCGATGCCGAACCGGCCGCCGGAAGCGAATCGCTTGCGGCCGAGTTCAGGCGCTGGTTCGGCGATCGCGCGGTGCTGCTTGCCGCGAGCACGCGTGAGGGCGAGGAAGAGCTGCTCCTCGACGAACTGGAAAAAAACTCCCTGAGCGGCGCGATCGTGGTGATCGTGCCGCGCCACCCGCAACGCTTCGACTCCGTGGCGCAACTCCTCGCCGCCCGGGGGCTGAAGTTCACGCGGCGCAGCGCCAATGCGCCGCTCGATCCAGGCTGCGACATCATGCTCGGCGACAGCATGGGCGAGATGGACGCATATTATCGGGCCTGCGACGCGGCTTTCGTCGGCGGAAGCCTGCTTGCCTACGGGGGGCAGAACCTGATCGAGGCTTGCGCGGCGGGCGTGCCGGTGCTGGTCGGACCCTACACCTACAATTTTGCGCAGGCCGCCGAAAGCGCAATCGCCGCCGGCGCGGCCGCCCGGGTCAACGACGCCGGGCAGGCGATACGGCTTGCGCGCTCGATCCTGCAGGACCGGGGATTGCGCGAGCGCATGGGAAGGGCCGGAATCGCTTTCTGCACGGGCCATCGAGGCGCTGCCGAGCGGACGCTCGCGATCTGCGAGCGGTTGATTGCGCGATCCGCCCGCTAGCGGGTTATTGAAAAAGGGGAACCCGCCGTCTACATTCCTCGAAATTTGAGATTGCAGAAAAACGCTTCCCCGCCCGGAAGTCAGTTCGTCCCAAGCAGACGGTTCACTTCCTCGACGTCGGCCTCGCCGAGAGTTCCCGCGGCGGCCTTGAGCCTCAGGCCGTTGAGGATCGTGTCATAGCGTGCCCGGGAGAGATCGCGCATGGTGCTGTAGACCTGCTGCTGGGCGTTCAGGACGTCGATATTGATGCGCACGCCGACCGCGCTCCGGCTGGAAACGAGCGCCGCCTCCAGAGCTCGTACCTGCGCCATGCCGTTGGTCACGCCAAGATAGGATTGTCGTGCGGACAACGCGGCAGTCCGCCGCGTGCTTTCCAGGTCCTGCTGGGCTTTCTCGCGATTGGCGACCGCTTGCCGCACCAGCGAGCTGACGTTGCCTCCCGCATAGAGAGGGATGGCAAGCTGCAGCCCGATCGTGCGGCTGGTCGCGTCGGAGGGGGTGTTGTTGACCGCGGTGGCGCTGATGCTCGAAGAGTTCGCACCCGCGCTGCCGACGATGTTCAAGGTGGGCAAGTGCCCGGCGCGAGCGCGCTCGATCTCGCGCACGGCGATCTCGAGAGCAGCTTCCTGCGCGCGCACCGGGTAGCCCTGGTTCGCTGCAGCGGTGGCCCAGTCCTCCATCGAAGTCGGCTTGGGAGGGTTGAGCTCGATGCTGGATTTCAGCGGCTCGAGCCCCTCGGGGAACTTGCCGACGATCTGCTGCAAGGCGCGCTTCTTGAATTCAAGATCGCTTTGAGCCGCGATTTCCTGGGAGGTCGCGAGGTCGAAACGCGCCTGGGCCTCGTGAGTGTCGGTGATGGTCGCAGTGCCGACCTCGAAATTGCGCTTCGCCTGGGCGAGCTGCTCGGAGATCGCCACCTTCTGCCCCTGGATGAATGCCAGGCTGTCCTGCGAGGCGAGCACGTCGAAATAGGCCTGCGCAACGCGCACGATGAGGTCCTGGGTCGCCTGGCCGAAAACGGCTTCGGCCTGCGCCGCTCTGAATCCGGCTTCCCTGTAGACCTGGATGTTTTGCCAATTGAACAGGGGCTGGGTGAGCGTCACCGCGAAACCGTTGGAGTTGCCCTGTCGCTGGGAATCCGGCGCTGCGCCGCGGAACGAAATGTCGATATTGTTGTACTGGGTGAACGCGGTGGCGTTGACGGTGGGCAGGATCTGCGCCAGCCCCTGCGGGAGGCTTTCCAGGCCGGCGTCGCGCGTCGCGCGTGCCGAAGCATAGGCAGAGTCGTTCGCGAGCGCGTCGCGATAAATCTGCAAAAGGTCGGCAGCGCGCACGGGTGCGGCGGATAGCGCGACGATCAGCGGAAGCGCGAAACGAAGCTGTTGCATAGCCGCTGCGGCCTGGACTGAGTTACCGCTAGAATTCGAAGCGCGCAGGCTGCAGCGCGTTCTTGAGCGGGGCGAGATAGGTCTCGAACAGATCGGTCGTGTGGTATGAGCCTTCGCCGGTGCAGGTGATCAGCCGCGCTTCCATCACGGGTGGATCGCCGACGACCGCAAATAGTCGCGCCCCAGCCCTGAGCTGCGAAAGCAGAGCCTGCGGCGTCAGCGGCGTCGAGCCGGTCAGGACGATGATGTCGTAAGGCGCGTGTTTCTGCCATCCTTGCGCCGCGTCACCGAGCTCCGCCGTGACGTTCTCCACGCCGGCGCGCCGCAGGTTGTCCCCGCCGAACGCCTTCAGCTTCGGATTGATCTCCACGGAATAGACGTGATGCGCCCGGGCGGCAAGGAGCGCAGTGAGATAGCCGCTGCCGGTGCCGACCTCGAGCACCCGCTCGGTCTTCTTCGCGGCCAGCTCCTGCAGGATGCGCGCCTCGACCTTGGGCTGCATCATGCGTTCGCCCTCGCCCGCGTTTTCGTAGAGGGGAATCTCCAGGTCCGAAAAGGCGAACGCCCGGTACGCTTCGGGGACGAAATCCTCGCGGCGCACCACGTACAGAAGATCGAGCACGTCCTGGTCGAGCACCTCCCAGGGACGGATCTGCTGCTCCACCATGTTGAAGCGGGCTTGCTCGACGTTCATGGCAAGGTGGGAAATCGGGCGAAAGGCGGCGATTTTAGCACTGTTTACCTCGTGTTCCGGCGACCTGCGCTCGGTCGAGCGTCTCGCGGTAGCGTGCCGGTGCGAGGGCACCGCGACGAGCAGGAACACCCCGATCGGCTTGCCAAGCTTCCCCGCTTGGGGTAAGGTCGGACAAGCAACGTAGGGGTCCTGGCCGAAGCCGGGTGAGAGCACACCCTTGGAACCTGATGCGGATAATGCCGCCGCAGGGAAGCGTTGACCAGCCGGTCCGTTCGCTCCCCGCGGTGTAGACGTGATAGGAGCGCCATGAACGCCAATCCGAAGTTTCTTGCCCAGACCGCCCGAGTCGATGAAGCGGCGGTAAAGCCTCTGCCGAATTCGCGCAAGGTGTGTGTCGAGGGCTCACGTCGCGACATCCGGGTGCCGATGCGCGAGATCGTTCAGTCGGATACGCCGGCTTCCTTCGGCGCCGAGAAAAATCCGCCGATCTACGTCTACGATACTTCCGGTCCATACACCGACCCGCAGGCGAGAATCGACATCCGGCAAGGCCTCGCGCCCTTGCGCGCAGCATGGATCGAGGAACGCGGCGACACGGTGCAACTTTCCGGGCCGACCTCGAAATACGGCCGCGAACGTCTGAACGATCCCGTGCTCGCCGAATTGCGCTTCAATCTGAAGCGCCAGCCCCGTCGCGCAAAAGCGGGCAGGATCGTGACGCAGTTGCACTACGCAAGAAGACGCAGGCTGACCCCGGAAATGGAATTCATCGCCATCCGCGAAAACCAGCGCCGCGATGCTCTGATCTCGCTGAATGCGCGCCAGCATCCGGGCCAGGACTTCGGCGCTTCGATTCCTAGGGCGATCACGCCCGAGTTCGTGCGCGACGAAGTCGCGCGCGGACGCGCCATCATTCCCGCGAACATCAACCATCCCGAGTCGGAGCCGATGATCATCGGGCGGAATTTCCTCGTGAAGATCAATGCCAACATCGGCAACTCGGCGGTGAGCTCCGGGATCGCCGAGGAAGTGGAGAAAATGACTTGGGCGATACGCTGGGGCGGAGACACCGTGATGGATCTCTCCACCGGCAAGCACATTCACGAGACACGCGAATGGATCATCCGCAACAGCCCCGTGCCGATCGGTACGGTGCCGATCTACCAGGCATTGGAGAAGGTGAACGGGAAAGCTGAAGAACTCACGTGGGAAATTTACCGCGATACCCTGATCGAGCAGGCGGAACAGGGTGTGGATTACTTCACCATCCACGCCGGGGTGCGGCTGCCCTTCATTCCTCTTACCGCGAAGCGCATGACGGGAATCGTCTCGCGCGGCGGCTCGATCATGGCCAAATGGTGCCTCGCGCACCACGAGGAGAGCTTTCTCTACACGCACTTCGAGGAGATCTGCGAGATTATGGCTGCCTACGACGTGAGCTTCTCACTCGGCGACGGGCTGCGGCCCGGCTCGATCTATGACGCTAACGACGAGGCGCAGTTCGCCGAGCTGAAGACGCTCGGCGAGCTGACCGATATCGCCTGGCGCCACGACTGCCAGGTGATGATCGAGGGGCCGGGACACGTGCCGATGCAGCTCATCAGGGAAAACATGGACCTGCAGTTGAAATACTGCAAGGAAGCGCCGTTCTACACGCTCGGACCGCTCACCACTGACATCGCGCCGGGATACGATCACATCACGAGTGCCATCGGCGCGGCGATGATCGGCTGGTACGGCACGGCAATGCTCTGCTACGTGACGCCCAAGGAGCACTTGGGACTGCCGGACAAGGACGACGTCAAGGACGGCATCATTGCCTACAAAATTGCGGCACACGCGGCCGACTTGGCCAAGGGACATCCCGGCGCGCAGATTCGCGACAACGCGTTGTCCAAGGCGCGCTTCGAGTTCCGCTGGGAGGACCAGTTCAATCTGGGTCTCGACCCGGACAAAGCGAAGGCGTTCCACGACGAGTCGCTGCCGCAGGAAGGCGCAAAGCTTGCGCATTTCTGCTCCATGTGTGGTCCGCATTTCTGCTCGATGAAGATCACCCAGGACGTGCGCGAATACGCGGAAAAGCACGGTCTTTCAGAGGCGGATGCACTTAAGCGCGGTATGGAGCAAAAGGCGGTGGAATTCATCAGGAAAGGCGCGGAGATTTACCACAAAGCGTGAGTCGGACCACGCCGCGATTTGTGACGCGTTCGGTTAGAATTTCGAGGCGGCAGTTTCTGCCGCCTTTTTATTTTTCGGGGATACCGTGGACTTAGTGGTGCTGCTGAAGGCTCTTGTCCTAGGCGTCGTAGAGGGCCTTACCGAATTTCTGCCGATTTCATCGACCGGCCACCTGATCCTCGCGGGCGACCTGCTCGGGTTCAACGACGAAAAAGCGAAAGTCTTCGAGATCGTGATCCAAACCGGCGCGATGCTCGCAGTGGTCTGGGAATATCGCGAACGGTTCGGGCGTGCGCTGGTGGGGCTCGCCCGCGACCGCGCCGCGCAACGTTTCGCTCTCAATCTGGTGGTTGCTTTTATCCCCGCCGCAGCGCTTGGCCTCGCCTTCAGCAAATTGATCAAGGCATATCTCTTTCAC
>VBDM01000159.1:0-1005 GCA_005881355.1 Betaproteobacteria bacterium | reverse complement strand
CTGGCGCGACGCGCTCAAAGTCGGCATCGCGCAAGCGTTCGCGCTCATCCCCGGCACCTCGCGCTCCGGGGCAACCATCATCGGCGGAATGCTCTTCGGACTTTCGCGCCGTGCAGCGACCGAGTTTTCTTTTTTCCTCGCCGTGCCGACGCTCATTGCCGCCGGTGCGTACGACTTCTGGAAGAACCGTACGCTGTTCAACTCGGGCGATCTCGGCATCTTCGCGGTGGGCTCGGTCGCGGCGTTTGCGTCGGCATTTCTGTGCGTGCGCTGGCTGCTGCGCTACATTGCCAGCCACGATTTCACGCCGTTCGCGTGGTATCGGATCGTATTTGGCGCGGTCGTGCTGTTTACCGCGTATGCCGGACTGGTCGACTGGTCGGCGGGATAGCGGTGCGGGAGCGTTACCACCCAATCGGACCTAAACGAGCAAAGAGACTCGCTATCAGCCTTGCACCCATGGCAGTCCGGCAACCCGCCATCCGCCTACGCTGTTCCGGCGGCCTTGCCCGTCCTTGTCGCCTTCGAAACCTTCGAGGACGTTGTAGGAATTGGGGTAACCGGCCTGGGTTGCGACGACGGCCGCTTGGTGCGAGCGGGCCCCCGAGCGGCACAGGAACATCACCGGCGCTTCGGTCTTCGGAACTCGGGCTTGAAGCTGCTCGAGAAATTGCGGATTGCGCTGGCCGCTCGGGTAGGTGTTCCATTCGATCAACACCGTTTCGGGGATATGCCCGACATACTCCCACTCCGCTTGGGTACGCACATCGACCAGCTTTGCCCCCGGGACATTCTGCATCAGCGCGTGTGCCTCGAGAGGCAGCAACGCCCCGGCGTAAGGGAGTTTCATCGCTTCGGCCCGCTGCTTGGCTCGGGCGAGGATGTCCTTAACAGAATTGGTCGGCATGGCTAGATCCGAGAGAAGACAAGGTTTCTAGTTTAGCTCGGGATAACGCGGTTGACAGTTGCTTCGCACCGCCGCGGTGCGGATAATGGCCGCTTTGC
>VBDM01000158.1:5895-15269 GCA_005881355.1 Betaproteobacteria bacterium | reverse complement strand
GCTCGTGACGACGTCGCCCGGTTTAGTCGCCGCACCTCCGGGCATGTTTTCGCAGGCGGGGACGAGCCCGATCACGTTGAGTTTCAGCCCAAGCTCCACCGCGGCTCGCAATGTGCCGAGCACGCTTGCCGCGCCGCACATGTCGAACTTCATCTCGTCCATTTCGGCCGAAGGCTTGATCGATATCCCGCCGGTATCGAACGTGATGCCCTTTCCCACCAGCACCACCGGTCTGTCCTTCTTGCCTGCTCCTGAGTAGCGGAGGATCACGAACCTGGGCGGCTGGTGCGAGCCCCTCGACACCGAAAGGAGCGACCCCATGCCGAGCCTGTCCATGTCTTTTTGCTCGAGCACCTCCACCGCCAGCTTGCACTCCCGTCCCAGTTTCACCGCCGACTCCGCCAGATACGTAGGCGTGCAGACGTTTGCAGGCAAGTTGCCGAGGTCGCGTGCGAGCGCCATGCCGGCGGCGATCGCGCGCCCCTCGCGCATACCGCGCTCCAGAGCCGCGGCATCCCGCTTGGAAGCGGCCGAAATTGCGACATGGGCAAGCGGCTTCGCTTCCGCCTTCTTGCTTTTCATGCGGTCGAAGCGGTAGGCGACATCGGCGGCCGCCAATATCAGCTGGCGCGCTTTCCATGCAGCGTCGCGATCAGGAACCTGCAGCTCGGCGAGATAGAAGCACGCGTCCCGCGCCCCCGTATCGTGAATGGCGGTGAGCGCGGAGCGGGCGCAGTCGCGGTACTGCTTGTCGCCGAATTCTTTTTCCTGCCCGAGACCCACCAGCAACACGCGCTCCGCGGCAACGCCGCGCACGTGATACAGAAGCCGCGTATTTCCTACCTTGCCGTCCATGTCTCCGGAGCGGAGAAATTCGCGGATTTGACCGCGCGCGGCCTTGTCGAGGGCATCCGCGGCAGCAGACAGCCTGCGCGATTCGAATACGCCCGCTGCGACGCACGCGCCCGGCTGCTTCTCCGGCGCTGCGAATTTTGTGTTAAATTCCATTCAGCCTCGATGCGTTTTTCCGACCCCCGATCCATTCCGCTTCTATGATCTCGATCAGCTAGAAAAGTGATCTTTCGGCGCGCCCTGCTGCGTGAATTCGGCAATCTGGCGCTCGCGGTGTTCGCGACGCTGTTTGCCATCACGTTGACGACGCAGCTCGTCCGCCTGCTCGGGCAGGCGGCGATCGGAGACGTCCTCTCCGAAGGCGTGGTTGCGCTGCTCGCGTTTTCCGCCTTGAATTATCTTCCGGTGCTGCTGTCGTTGACGCTCTTCATTACGGTGCTCATGACGCTTTCGCGCAGCTACCGCGAGTCGGAGATGGTGATTTGGTTCGGTTCGGGGCTTTCGCTCCTCGCGTGGGTTCGTCCCGTCCTGCTGTTTGCGTCGCCGCTTGTTGCCCTGGTGGCGGCGCTGTCGCTGTTCTTGTCGCCTTGGGCAATCGGCAAGGCCGAAGAATACCGGAGGCAAATGGATCTGCGCGACGAAGCCTCGCGGGTCGCCCCGGGTGTTTTCCGCGAGGCGGCCGGCGCGGATCGTGTGTTTTTTGTGGAGGAGATCGCCGGTGACCGGACCAACGTGCAGAACGTGTTCATCGCGCAAATGCAACAGGGCAGGCTCGGCATTACGGTAAGCAGGCGCGGCTACCGGGAGGCGGCGGAGAACGGCGACCGCTTTGTGGTTTTGCTCGATGGGCGGCGCTATGAGGGCATTCCCGGCGATCTCGATTTCAAGGTGATGGATTTTCAGCGCTACGCGATGAAAGTCGAGACGCGCGAAGCACCCGCGGAACAAGCTTCCGCCAAGGCAATGTCGACCTTCGCCTTGCTCCAGGCGCGGAGCAATCCCAACCTGGCGGAGCTGGTCTGGCGCCTGGGCTTGCCGATCTCGGCAATGATTCTCGCAGTGCTCGCGATTCCCTTGTCCTTCGTGAACCCCAGGGCGAGCCGCTCCGTGAATCTGCTCTTCGCTCTGCTCACCTACATGGTCTACGCCAATCTCCTCAGCATCGTCCAGGCCTGGGTGTCCCAGGGGCGGCTGGCGTTCACTACCGGCTGGTGGGCGGTGCACGCGGGTATGCTCGGTGTCCTCGCGCTCTTGTTTTACAGGCGGCTCCGCGTGGGTTCGCTGCTCGGAAGGCGCTGAAATGGATACCCTGCGGACCTACTTGGCGCGGGAGATTTACGGCGCGACGCTCTTTGTTTTCGCCGCTTTCCTCGGTTTGTTCGCTTTTTTCGATCTGATCAACGAGCTGACCGACCTCGGCACGGGCGAGTACCGGTTGCAGCATGCGCTCGCGTTCGTCGCGCTGTCCGTACCGAGCCACGTCTATGAGTTATTTCCTGTGGCGGTGTTGATCGGAACCCTTTACGCCCTCTCACATCTTGCCGCCAATTCCGAATATACGGTGATGCGCGGTTCGGGGCTGGCGCCCTGGCGCGCGGCAAGCACCTTGTTTCGCATCGGCATCGTCTTCGCGGTTGCCACGCTCGTCTTCGGTGAACTGATCACCCCGGTTTCGGAGCGTGCGGCAAAACAGCTCAAGCTTTCGATGACCAGTTCCATCGTGGCCCGGGAATTCCACACGGGGCTGTGGGTGAAGGATGATCGCCGCTTCGTCAATGTCCGGGAAGTCCAGCCCGACACGAGTCTCACCGATGTCAGGATATTCGAGTTCGACGATCAGTACCGGCTTGCATCGATCAGTTTCGCGAAGCGGGGGCAGTACGTCGGTAAGAATGTCTGGCGCTTGCGCGAGGTCGTGCACACGGGCTTCGGCTCTGCCGGCGGCAGCGTCGAGCGTCTCGCAGAGATGGACTGGAGCTCGGTCATGACACCGGATATTCTCGCGGTGCTGTTCGTCGTCCCGGAGCGGATGTCGGCGTGGAACCTGTATCAGTATTCCCGACATCTCTCGGAGAACCGGCAAAAGACCGAGCGCTATGAGATCGCCATGTGGAAAAAGCTCGTCTACCCGCTCGCGTCCCTCGTCATGATGGCGCTCGCCCTGCCTTTTGCGTATGTGCACGTCCGGGCCGGCGGGGTGGGGGTCAAAGTTTTCTCCGGGATCATGCTCGGGATCGGGTTTCACGTGCTGAACAGCCTCTTTTCGCATCTGGGGCTGCTCCAGAACTGGCAACCCTTCCTCAGTGCCGCTCTGCCGAGCGCGGTTTTTCTGGGCGCAGCGGCGCTGATGATGTGGTGGGTAGAAAGACGTTAAGGCAAATAGGTTGGAATGCCGGGTCCTAAGGGCGCCTCACGCCTTCACCCCTCACGCTTCCCGGTTTCACTGGTAACGATCCGCGTACCGGCGAGGCGGTCGTGCAGAAACTGTCGGTCGCGATCGAGGAACGCCCACAGGAATCCGCCGCCAAGGAGCAGCAGCGACGGCCAGGCGAGGGCGTAGCGGAGCAGGGCCCGGCCGGCCCCGACGGGGAGGTTTTCACCGCGGACCAGGCGCAGCTTCCAGGTCTGCATCGGTAAAGTCTGTCCTCCGCGGCTCCAGCACGCCACAAAGTAGATTCCCAGCACGAGGAACAAGTACAGCTGGAGGGCGTGTCGCGTGCCGCCCGAGAGCCGCCCGTTTGCGGCTCCATAGAACGCGAGGCCGGCGAAAAATATGATCGCGAACACAACGAGCGACTCGTAGAACACCGACAACAACCGACGGCCGATGCTGGGTCCCCGCGGGATGCGCAGGGCACGCGCACCTGAACTCATCGCCGTGAACTATTGAGTCGCCGCCGGGGCTGGGGCGGTTCCCGGCCCGGCGGCGGCGTCCGCGGGCGCGGCGGGGGCGGAAGGAGGCACGGCCGGTGCTTCGGCCGGCGCAGCCGGCGCGGCTGTTGAGGGCTTACGCGGCGTGCTGCCAAGCTTGCGCCGTTCTTGCTCGGGCAGGCGGTTGTACTCTTCCCACTTCTGTTTCAATCCTTCTTTCTTGTCAGGCGGCAGGTTTTTGATCCTCTTGTAGCGCTCGCGCGCTTCCTGCCGCTCCTTGGGAGTCAGCTTGGCCCAAGCTTGCATGCGTCGCTGCACCCGCGCCTGCTCATCGGGCTTCATCTTCGGATAGCGCTTGGCGATGCCGAGCCACTTGCGCTTGCGCTCGGGCTCAAGCTTCTCCCAGTCGGGGCCGAGCGGCGCGAGGATCTGCTGCTGCTCGGGCGTCAGCTCAGCCCAGGCGGGGGGCTTCTTCGGTGCGGCGGCGGCGACAGGGAGCGAGATGCAGAGCCAAAGTGCTAGAGCGATGAGCGCTTTAGCCATGCATCAAATCCCTTATCGAGGTAGGCGTCCAACGGCAAGTCCCCGGTCAGCACTGCGGCATCGATTTCCTCGATCTCAGCCGCAACCTGGGATTCCCGCCACTGGTTGATCGAGATCAGGCCGAGGATCAATACGGCCATAGGCAGAAGGATGCGCGCAATGAGCGACGGAGGACCGCCCCATTTGCCGACGACATTGTCGGCCCAGGCAAATACCGCAACGCGGGACTCGACGCGCTGGCGCACCAAAGCCTGCTCGCGCGCCGCTTTCAGGCGGGCGAGCTTGTCGGCGTCCAGATCGAGCCCCCGGTTGAGATGCTGCTTGATTCGGTAGGCGATCTGCTGTTCGTTCATAATTCAACTCCCTTTGCTCTCAAGGCCGCTGCCAAGGCATGTGCCGCGCGGGAGCAATGGGTTTTGACGCTGCCCTGAGAACAGCCCATGATGACTGCAGTCTCGGCCACGTCCAACTCCTCCCAATAACGCAGCAGAAACGCTTGGCGTTGACGCGGTGGCAATCGTTGCAATTCTTTCTCAATGACTTCAATAACTTGCGCCTGCTCCAGGCGATCAGGTGGCCCCAGCCCGGTTTTAGAGGCGTCGGCACTTTCCAAAGTTTCTAGCGGATCCCCGTCGTCCTCTTCCCTGCCNATAAAAATCGCGGATGGTGTTCTGCAGAATACGCTGGAAGAGCATCGGCAGCTCTTCTACGGGCTTTGCCCCGTATTTTTCCGCGAGCTTGAGCATCGCGTCCTGCACGATGTCGAGGGCGTTCTCCGCGTCCCGGACCGCGAATAGAGCTTGTTTGTATGCGCGCCGCTCGACGCTGGCGAGAAATTTGGAAAGTTCGTTTCGGGAGGCCACGAGGGCCGCATCCTTTTTGTCGACCGAGTGGCCTCGGCCATAAACGGCCGATGGTATCAAAAGGCGGGTTCGGATGCAGGCTGCGAGGGGAAAAAACTTGACCAATCAGGCGTCAGCAATTAGGCTCTAAAGCTTTCGTCGAGCTAGCTTATTCTGGAATCGGGCATGGAATTGACGGGCGCAGAGATCGTAGTCAAGTGCCTCCAGGCGGAGGGCGTGGAATACGTTTTCGGTTATCCCGGAGGCGCGGTCCTGTTCATCTATGACGAGTTATTCAAACAGGACAAGGTCAAGCACATACTCGTCCGCCACGAGCAGGGCGCAACGCACGCGGCCGACGGTTACTCGCGCTCAAGCGACAAGGTCGGCGTAGCGCTGGTGACCTCCGGCCCGGGCGTCACCAATGCGGTGACCGGAATCGCCACTGCGTACATGGACTCGATCCCGATGGTGATCATCACCGGGCAGGTTCCTACTCACGCTATCGGCTTGGACGCATTCCAGGAGTGCGACACGGTGGGCATCACGCGGCCCTGCGTGAAGCACAATTTCCTGGTGAAGGACGTCAAGGATCTTGCGCTCACGGTCAAGAAGGCGTTCTATCTCGCAAAGACCGGACGGCCAGGGCCGGTGCTCGTCGATATTCCAAAGGACGTCACCTCAGCCAAGTGCCCTTTCGAGTATCCCGAAACGGTCGTGATGCGCTCTTACAACCCTGTGGTGAAGGGGCATCCGGGCCAGATCAAGAAAGCGGTGCAGTTGCTTGCGGAAGCCAAGCGTCCCATGGTCTACACCGGCGGCGGCGTCATTCTGTCCGGGGCCGCGAAGCAGCTGGCGAAACTCGTGAAGATGCTCGGATTCCCATGCACCAACACGCTCATGGGTCTGGGAGGCTACCCCGCGACCGATCCGCTGTTCCTGGGCATGCTCGGCATGCACGGCACCTACGAAGCCAATATGGCGATGCAGAACTGCGACGTGCTGCTCGCGGTGGGCGCACGGTTCGACGACCGCGTCATCGGCAATCCGCAACACTTCGCTCAGGTGCAGCGCAAGATCATTCACATCGACATCGATCCGTCTTCCATCTCCAAGCGCGTCAAGGTCGATGTCCCCATCGTCGGCAACGTGTCCGACGTCCTGGAAGAGCTGATGCGACAGCTTGAAGCCGCCGGCTACAAACCCGACCAGAAAGCGCTCAGCGCCTGGTGGTCGCAGATCGGCCTGTGGAAATCCAAGGACTGCCTGAAATACGACAAGAAGAGCAAGATCATCAAACCGCAGTTCGTGCTCGAGCGGCTCTATGAGATCACCCGGGGCGAGGCTTTCGTCACCTCGGACGTCGGTCAGCACCAAATGTGGGCCGCGCAATTCTACAAGTTCGACAAGCCGCGCCGCTGGATCAACTCCGGTGGTCTAGGCACGATGGGCTTCGGTCTTCCCGCGGCGATGGGCGTGCAGTTTGCCAACCCGGGCGCAACGGTGGCCTGCGTCACCGGAGAGGCGAGCATACAGATGTGCATTCAGGAGCTCTCCACCTGCAAGCAATATCGGTTGCCGATCAAGATCGTCAACCTCAACAACAAATACATGGGGATGGTGCGGCAGTGGCAGCAGTTTTTTCACGGCAACCGCTACTCCGAGTCTTACATGGACGCACTGCCCGACTTCGTGAAGCTTGCCGAAAGCTACGGCCACCGCGGGATACTCGTCGAGAATCCTGCCGACGTCGAGTCAGCGCTGCGCGAGGCGTTCAAGCGCAAGGACGAGTTGGTATTTCTCGATTTCATCACGGACCAGACCGAGAACGTGTATCCGATGGTCCAGGGCGGCAAGGGCCTCACCGAGATGATCCTTGCCGAGGAGCTGTGAGCTATAACCCGATGCGCGGTCGGGATTGATCAACGTTGGCTGATGGGAGCCTGGCCCGGCGGTGCCACGAGCACCGCGTCGAAGCGGCGTCGATGACGCCTAAGGGCCGGGCCTCGGCGAGGGACCGATGCGACACATCATTTCGATCGTGCTCGAAAACGAGCCCGGCGCTCTTTCGAGGGTTGCGGGGTTGTTCTCGGCGCGCGGCTACAACATCGAAACGCTGACGGTCGCGCCGACCGAAGACGCGTCGCTGTCGCGCATGACCATCGTCACGAGCGGCTCGGACGACGTGGTCGAGCAGATCACGAAACAGCTGAATAAGCTTGTCGAGGTAGTCAAGGTGGTCGACCTTTCCGAGGCGGCACACATCGAGCGCGAGCTCATGCTGATCAAGGTTCGGGCGACCGGCAAGGAGCGCGAGGAGATGAAGCGCATGTCCGACATCTTTCGCGGCCGTATCATCGACGTCACCGAGAGCACCTACACCATCGAGCTCACCGGGACCGGAGCCAAGCTCGACGCCTTTATCCAAGCGATCGAACCGAGCGCGATTCTGGAAACGGTTCGCACCGGCGCTTCGGGCATCGCACGCGGGGAGAGGATCTTGAAGGTTTGAAGAAAACCGGGGGCTGGAGCTAGAGAGGCAGACATGAAGATCTATTACGATAAGGACGCGGACCTGTCGCTCATCAAGGGCAAGAACGTCGCCATAGTGGGCTACGGCTCGCAGGGGCACGCGCACGCGCTCAATCTGAACGACTCGGGAGTGAAAGTCACCGTCGGCCTTCGCAAGGGCGGCGCTTCCTGGGACAAGGCAGGGAAAGCCGGCTTGAACGTCAAGGCGATCTCCGAGGCGGTAAAGGGCGCCGACTTCGTCATGATGCTGATGCCCGACGAGCACATCGCCGCGGTGTACCAGACCGAGGTCGAACCGAATATCCGCAAAGGCACGACGCTCGGGTTTGCTCATGGATTCAACATTCACTATGGTCAGGTCGTGCCGCGCGAGGATCTCGACGTCGTGATGATCGCGCCGAAGGCCCCCGGTCATACGGTGCGTTCGACCTACGCCCAAGGGGGCGGAACGCCCATGCTGATAGCGGTGTATCGCGACGAGAGCAAAAAGGCGCGTGATCTTGCGCTGTCCTACGCAGCGGCGATCGGCGGGGCCCGGGCCGGGGTGATTGAGACGACCTTCAAGGAGGAGACAGAAACCGACCTCTTCGGCGAGCAGACCGTGCTTTGCGGCGGTTGCGTCGAGCTGGTAAAGGCCGGATACGAGGTGCTTACCGAGGCGGGTTACGCGCCGGAAATGGCCTACTTCGAGTGTCTCCATGAGCTGAAGCTGATCGTCGATTTGATGTACGAAGGCGGGATCGGAACCATGAACTATTCGATCTCCAACAACGCGGAATACGGCGAATACGTGACCGGGCCGAAGATCATTACGGCGGAGACCAGGAACGCAATGCGCGCCGCGCTTGCCCGTATCCAGTCGGGCGAGTACGCAAAGGAATTCATCCTTGAAAATCGCGCCGGCGCGCCGACGCTGCTCTCGCGCCGCCGCATGACCGCGGAGCACCCGATAGAGGTGGTCGGGGAAAAGCTCAGGGCGATGATGCCCTGGATAAAGAAGAACAAGCTAGTCGATCAGAGCCGGAACTAGGATCAGCCGTTAGGCTCGGTCATGATTTCTGCCTATCCTCACCCCATCGTTGCAAAGGAGGGCTGGCCGTACGTCGCGGCGACGCTCGGTGCTGCGCTCGTCGCCACCTGGCTCGCAGGCTGGTGGTCGGTGCCGTTCTGGCTCGCGGCGCTTTTCGTGCTGCAGTTCTTTCGCGACCCGCCGCGGCGGGCGCCGGGCGATGCGCTCTCGGTTGTCTCTCCCGCCGACGGACGCATCGTCGCGGTGGAGACGGCGCGCGATCCTTACCTCAAGCGCGACGCGATCAAGGTCAGCGTATTCATGAACGTCTTCAATGCGCACTCCAACAGGTCGCCCGTGGACGGCGAGGTGAAGAAGCGCTGGTACAATTCCGGGCGCTTCCTGAACGCCGCGCTCGACAAGGCCTCATCGGAGAACGAGCGCAACGCGCTCTGGCTGCGCACCCCCGGGGGCGCCGATGTCACCTGCGTGCAGATTGCCGGACTCGTCGCGAGGCGCATACTCTGCTATGTTCGCGAGGGCGACGTCCTTGCGCGCGGTCAGCGCTTCGGCTTCATCCGCTTCGGCTCCCGCGTGGAGGTCTACGTTCCCTCCGACGCCACGCTCGTGGCGGCGCTGGGCGACAAGGTCCACGCAACGAGCACAGTGATTGCCAAGCTTCCACGCCATGCTTGAACGCGGTTTCCACAGGCCGCTGCTGAACA
>VBDM01000158.1:0-5785 GCA_005881355.1 Betaproteobacteria bacterium | reverse complement strand
CGCCATATTTATCGCGATGATCCTCGATTTCCTCGACGGGCGGGTGGCGCGATTGACGCGGACCCAGAGCGCGTTCGGCGCGGAATACGACTCGCTCTCCGACATGGTCTGCTTCGGCGCTGCGCCGGCCCTCGTCATCTACGAGTGGGCGCTGAAGGACCTGGGGCGCTTCGGCTGGATCGCGGCGTTCGTCTACTGCGCCGGCGCGGCGCTTCGCCTGGCGCGCTTCAACACCAACATCGACGTCGTCGACAAGCGCTTCTTTCAGGGGCTGCCGAGCCCCGCAGCTGCGGCGCTGGTGGCGGGGTTTCTGTGGCTTGCGAGCGACAACAAGATTCCGGTGGACGCGTACGGAATGCCCTGGGTGGCCGCGTTTCTGACCCTTTATGCAGGGATTACCATGGTGAGCAACGTGCCCTTCTACAGCTTCAAGGACATCAACATGCGCCGGTCGGTGCCGTTCGCGGTGATCCTGCTGATCGTCCTGGGATTTGTTCTCGTCTCCTCCGATCCCCCGATCGTGCTCTTTCTTCTGTTCGTGGCCTACGGGCTATCGGGATACGCACACTGGCTTTGGAAGAAGCGCAAGCCCCAGCAGCCCGCCCAGTTGCAGTAGCGCGGGAAACCCGATATATTGCGACGCATGCAGTTCCGCGCCACCGCTATCAGCCTTACCCTCGGCAGCCTGCTTCTCGCCGGTCTGCTGCTGCGCCTCGCGCGCACATAACCTTACACTCCCAAATTCGGCAGTACCCGGTCGCGGCGCAAGCAGGCGCCGCGGATGCTTTCACGATTTCACCCTGGAGCGGCACCATGAAAGACAAATTGATCATATTCGACACCACCATGCGCGACGGCGAGCAAAGCCCCGGTGCCTCGATGACCAAGGAAGAGAAGCTGCGCATCGCGCGGCACCTGGAGCGCATGCGCGTGGACGTGATCGAGGCCGGATTCGCCGCCTCCAGCCCCGGAGACTTCGACGCCGTACAGGCCGTTGCAGCCATCGTCAAGGACAGCACGGTGTGTTCGCTCGCGCGTGCGAACGACCGCGACATCAGCCGGGCCGCAGAGGCGATCAGGCCGGCGAAACAAGGGCGGATTCATACCTTCATCGCGACTTCGCCCATCCACATGGAAAAGAAGCTGCGCATGACACCCGAGCAGGTGCTCGCCGAGGCGGTCAACGCGGTGCGCTTTGCACGCAAGTTCGCCGATGACATCGAGTTTTCTCCGGAAGACGCAGGTCGTTCCGAAATCGATTTCCTTTGCCGTGTGCTCGAAGCGGTGATCAAGGAAGGCGCGAAGACGGTCAACATTCCCGACACGGTCGGCTATACCATGCCCGAGCAGTTCGGGGGGCTCATCCGGACGCTTCGGGAGCGCGTTCCCAACTCGGACAAGGTAGTGTGGTCGGTGCATTGCCACAACGACCTGGGTTTGGCGGTGGCCAACTCGCTTGCCGCGGTGATGAACGGCGCGCGCCAGGTCGAATGCACGGTGAACGGCCTGGGCGAGCGTGCCGGCAACGCCTCGCTCGAGGAAATTGTGATGGCGGTGCGTACGCGTCAGGATGTCTTCATGTGCGACACGCGCCTCGACACCACCCAAATCGTTCCGGCAAGCCGCCTGGTTTCCGGGATCACCGGTTTTCCGGTGCAGCCGAACAAGGCGATTGTCGGCGCGAACGCCTTCGCGCACGAAGCCGGCATTCACCAGGACGGCGCGCTGAAGAGCCGTGAAACCTACGAGATCATGCGCGCGCAGGACGTGGGCTGGTCGGCGAACAAGCTGGTCCTGGGCAAACATTCCGGGCGAAACGCGTTCAAGCAGCGCTTGAAGGAGCTCGGAATCGAGCTCGAGTCGGAAGACGCCTACAACAAGGCATTCCAGCGCTTCAAGGACCTCGCCGACAAGAAGCATGAGATCTTCGACGAGGACCTGCAGGCGCTGATCTCCGACGAAGCCGATGTCGCCGCCACGGAACTGTGGCGGCTCGTGTCCATGCAACAGGAGAGCGGAACGAGCAAGCGACCGCAGGCAAAAATCGTCCTGTCCGAGTCGGGAGCGGAACGGCCCGCCGCCTCAGAAGGCGACGGTCCGGTGGACGCCACATTCAAAGCGATCGAGAGCGTGGCGAAGAGTGGCGCCGAGCTCTTGCTTTATTCGGTCAATGCCGTGACGCAGGGGACCGAGTCGCAGGGCGAGGTGACGGTGCGTCTCGCCAAGGGCGGAAGGATCGTCAACGGCGTGGGCGCCGACACCGATATCGTCGTCGCGTCGGCCAAAGCCTACGTCAATGCCCTCAACAAGCTTCAGAGCAGGATGGAACGGATCAACCCGCAGATGTGAAAGGAATCGCCTCCACTCCGCGATTCATCGCGCGAGTTTCAGCGCCGTCGTAGCGAGCCTTCGGCCGAGCGCCCGACACAGACTCCGCTCGGTCTCGTCGAAGCCGCGGTCCGAAGCGGGGCCGGAAACGTGGGTCGCACCGTAAGGCGTGCCGCCCGATCGCGTGTCGAAGAGCTCGCGCTCGGTGTAGGGGAGCCCCACGACCAGCATGCCGTGGTGGAGCAGCGGCAGCATCATCGACACCAAGGTGGTTTCCTGGCCGCCGTGCAGGCTCGCGGTGGAAGTGAAGAGCGCCGCGGGCTTGCCGGCGAGCGCGCCCTTCAGCCACAGATCCGAGGTTCCGTCCCAGAAATGCTTCATCGGGGCCGCCATGTTGCCGAAGCGCGTCGGACTGCCGAGCGCAATCCCTATGCATTCTTCGAGGTCGCGCAGCTCGCAGTAAGGCGGGCCGGAAGGCGGAATGGCCGGTTCGGCGCCTTCGGTGACGCTCGAAACGCGCGGCACGGTACGCAGCCGGGCGGCCGCGCCTTCGATTTCCTCGATGCCGCGCGCGATCCATTGGGCCATTTCGCGCACCGAGCCGCGGTGGCTGTAGTAGAGAACCAGGATGTCGCTCATGGGAAGGGGCGGAAGAGCCGCTGTTATTATAGGCGACGTTCACGCCTCGATCGACGCACACCATGACGCAAACGCTGCGACGGCTGGGCCGTTTCCTCCTTCACGTGGCGAGACGCTTCGACGAGGTCCGTTGCCTCCAGATCGCCTCGAGCCTCACGTTTACGACGCTGCTTGCGCTGGTGCCGCTCGTGACCATTGCCCTGACGCTCATGTCGGCATTCCCGGTCTTCTCCGGCCTGGGGGAGCATATCCATCAGTTCCTGCTCGCCAACATGCTGCCGGAGGCCGCCGGGAAAGTCGTCACCGGCTATATCGAGCAGTTCTCCGGCCGCGCCGGAAGACTGACCGCGCTCGGTACTGCGGTGCTCGCCGTCACTGCATTCATGATGATGTTCACGATCGAGCGGGCGTTCAACTCCATCTGGCGGGTTTCACGCACGCGCCCCGTGGTACAACGCGTCCTGATCTATTGGGCGACGCTCACGCTGAGCCCCGTCCTGATCGGCGCAAGCCTGTCGATCACCTCGTACATTATCAGCACGTCGCTGGGCTACGCCCGGCAAGTTCCGCTCGCGGGCGCGGCAATCATCGGGCTCGCGCCCCTCGTGCTCACCTGCGCGGCGTTCACATTTCTCTACTATGTGGTGCCGAACCGCGCGGTCAGGTTGCGCCATGCTCTTCTCGGAGGCTTCGTCGCGGCGCTTGCGTTCGAGATCATGAAGCGCGGATTTGCGCTGTACATAGCGAAATTCCCCACCTATACACTGGTGTACGGGGCGTTTGCCGTGATCCCGATTTTCCTCCTGTGGGTCTACTTCTCCTGGGTGGTGGTCGTGATCGGCGCGTTGATCGCCGCGCTCGCGCCGGATTTTGCGGTTCTGCGCGACGCTGGCGGCCCTTCGAGAGCCGGCATCGGCGATGTGCTGGAGGTGCTCCTGATTCTGGCGCGCGCCCAGCAGGGCCCGGAGCTGCTCGAGCTGAGGCAGATTGCGCGCCGCGCTTCGCTCGCGGGCGATCAGGCCGAGGCTATTCTTCAGCGCATGGTTGCGCGTGGTTGGGCGGCGAGGTCCACCGGGGACCGTTATGGACTGGTCTGCGACACGGAGAGGCTGCTCATGGCGGAGGTCTATCGCGAGTTCGTGCTGGACGGCAAGGGTTTGTCGGGCGCGGCACGCAGCGAAGCCGTGAGAGCGTTCCTGGAACGATTCGCCGGGCGTGCCGACGACGCCCTAAACCTGCCGCTCAAACGCCTGCTGGAGAGCGAGGCCGCCTGAATCGGCTAGAATCGCCGGGCCTGGAGCCACTGATGCCGATCCAATGAAGACGATCCCGCGCGCCGAGCGCCTGATCGCTGCTCTCGATCTCGCCAGCGCCGAAGAGGCGAAGTCGCTCGTGCGACGCCTCGGGGACAGCGTGAGCTTCTACAAGATCGGCCTGCAGCTGTTCATGGCCGACGGCTACTTCGGGCTGATCGACTGGCTCACGCGCCAGGGGAAGAAGGTGTTCGTCGATCTGAAATTCTTCGATGTTCCGGAAACCGTAGGAGCGGCGGTGCGAGGGCTTCGCAATCGAGGCGTGACTTTCGCGACCGTGCACGGCAACCAGCCCATTCTTGAGGCGGCGGGAAGGGAGAAGGGGGAGGTCAAGATCCTCGCCGTCACCGCGCTCACCAGCCTCGACCAGGGCGATCTCGACGATCTCGGCTTCCAATGCGACATCCAGAAGCTGGTGCTCTCGCGCGCGCGGCGGGCGCTCGAGGCCGGCTGCGACGGCGTGATTTCCTCGGGGCTGGAGGCGCCCCTGATCAAGCGGGAGCTCGGCGGGCGGTTGCTGGTCGTGACGCCAGGGATCCGCCCGGTACAGAATCGCCCGAGCGACGATCAAAAGCGCACGGTCGACGTCGCGCAGGCATTCGTCAACGGCGCCGATTACATCGTCGTCGGCAGACCGATTCATCAGGCGTCCGACCCTCGGGCCGCGGCGCTGGGAATTCAGGCCACTATCGCGGCCGTATTTTCGGCGTGACGTGGCGCGGCGACTACCCGGGTGAGGCGCGAGGGCTGAGTAAGGGCAAGTTTGCCCTGATAGCGCCAGACGCCGCGCCAGGCGCCGATCACGAGACCGGGATATCCGGGCCTGCCCGCCGTGCCGTTGTAGCGGCCCAGCGCGCGTACCAGGTCGCCTTTCTCGACGCGGAGGTAGTGCTTCAGAATGACGCAGCCGTAGCGCAGGTTGGTGCGCAGACTGAACAGGTTGTCGCCCTTGCGGCCGACCACCTCCACCCAGAACCGCATGACCTGCATGTAACCCCGGGCGCCGGAGCTCGATACGGCGATACGGCGTACTTGCGGAAGCTGCTCTCGACCTGGATCACCGCGAGCACGAGCTGCGGGTCGAGCCCGGCACGGATCGCCTCGAAATGTATCGTGCGCAGGAATTCCACGCGGGATTGGAAGTTGGGAATTCGAGTTTCCAGGCGCTGCGACATCTCGGTGAGCCAGTTGACCGCGGCGGCCGAATCGGTGAAGCCATGACGCGGCGCCGGCTTGTCCGCGATCGAGGCCTGCAGGTCCGCGCGTACTTCGGCGGCAAGCGGCTCGTAGATCTGGTCCCCCGCCGGAGCGTAGCCGGGAAGCGCGATCGCGAGCAGGCCGAGAGCGGCGCGCTTCATCGTGAACTCGGGCGCAGCGGCGCAAGCGGATCGCCGAGCGGGAACTTTTTCGCTTCCTTCTCTCGCCGGCCCTGATACTCGGCCACGCCTTCCTTGAGTCCGCGCTCGCCGACGACGATGCGGTGGGGAATGCCGATCAGCTCGATG
>VBDM01000157.1 GCA_005881355.1 Betaproteobacteria bacterium | reverse complement strand
GCCCATGGCGACGACCAGACCCGCGGCCGCCGCAGAAACCCCGCGGAACAGGGCCGAAACCGCCGGAAGATGGCCGTACTGCGTATACAGCGCGCCGAGCGCGAGGACGATGACGAAGGGCGCGGCCATCAGGCCCGCGAAGGCGGCAAGGGCGCCGCGGACGCCGTGATAGCGCGCGCCGACGCAGACGGCGATGTTGACGATGTTGGGACCGGGCAGGAGCTGGCACAGGCTCAGCACGTCGGTGAATTCTTCGGAGCTGAGCCAGCGGCGCTCCTCGACCAGCATCCTGCGGGCAAACGGCGTCACGCCGCCGAATCCCGAGACCGCGACTTGCGTGAATCGGAGGAAAAGCTCCCGCGGCCCCGGAATCGTCGATGGAGCTGCGTCGCTCACGGCTTCTTCCCCGGGATCGGCGATTTCCTCTTCGCCCTCGGATGCGCGGCGTCGTACGCCTTGGCGAGGTGCTGGAAATCCAGATGCGTATAGACCTGTGTCGTGGAAATGCTCGAATGCCCGAGCATTTCCTGAACGGCCCGGAGGTCCCCGGAAGATTGAAGCAGGTGCGTGGCGAAGGAGTGCCGCAGCATGTGCGGGTGCACGTGCTGCGGGAGCCCTGAGCGCCGGGCCCACCGCGAAAGCGAGTAGCGCACCGAGCTCGGGGCTATGCGCCTGCCGCGCGCGCCCAAGAAGAGCGCGGCTTCGCCGGGCCTCGCGAGCCCGGCGCGCCTGGCGAGCCAGGCCGCGACCGCGTCGCGGGCCTTGCGTCCGACCGGCACGGTGCGCGTCTTCGCGCCCTTGCCCGTCACGGTGACCTCGGCCTGCCGCAGCATGCCTTCGCCGTCGGGGACGTCCAGGCTCAGCAGCTCGGCAAGCCGCAACCCCGACGAGTAGAACAACTCGAACATGGCCTTGTCGCGCAAATGCGCCGGCCCGCCCGCTTGGCTCTCCAACAGCCGCGCCATAAGATCAGGCGAGAGCGCCTTGGGCAGGGCCTTCGGGCTTTTCGGCGCGCGCAGGCCCACGCAAGGGTTGTGGGGAAAGCCGCGGTGCTTGACGAGCCAATGGAAGAACCCACGCCAGCCCGATAGGAAGTACGCGATGGTCCGGCCCGACATGCCGCGCGCGTGCAGCCGCGACACGGTGTGGCGGATATGCCGTGCTTCGAGCTTATCCAGGGCCACGCCCTCGTTCAGCGCGAAGAGCTGCTCGAGCGCGCGAGCGTAATTGCGCCCGGTCCCGGGACTCAACCGCCGCTGGTGCGCGAGCTGGCCGAGGAACTCTTCGAGCAGCTTGCGGCGGGGGTCGCCCTTTTGCGCCATTCCGCCGACCGCGGCTAGAGGAACCTCAGCAGCGCCGCGCTCGCCAGCCCGCCCAGGCGTTTGAGGTAGAGCGTGCCCATCTCCGGAAAGAAGCGCAGCACGTCTTCGCTGCCGAGCGCGAGCATGCCGAAGCAGTCCTTGTCGCGCAGGGCCATGTGGGCGACCGAACGCACGTGCGAGGCGCCCTCGCCGAACCAGGCCGCCGCCTCGGGGAGGCCGCTCGGGCCGCAATAGGGCTGCGCGAGCGAAGCGGCGTAGCGCTTGAGCTCCGTGCCTACGGGACGAAACTCCGCCGCCTCCTCTTTGCCCCAAGGGGCGTCGCGCCCGGAGCGCCAGACCCTGAGCGCGGAGTGCGGCACGGCGAAGTCCTCGCGCAGATGAAGATAGAGCACGGTCATCAGGCTCTGCAGGTCGGGCGCGGCGAGCAGCGCGAGGCACAGGCGGTGCATTTTTTCGCCGATCGCGTCGTTCTCCTCGCCGATCTGAAGGAGCCCCGCCAGGCGCGACTCGAGCGCCCTGTTTTTCTCGCGCAGCGTGAGAAGCTGGCGGTCGGAAAGCGGGATCGCGCCGCCGCTGTGGGGATGGGGAACGTGGATCTCAGCGAGCATGTCGGCGTATTTTTCGAAGAAGTGCGGGTTCTCCCGCAGGTAGCGCGCGACATCGTCAGCTTTCAATTTCGATCTCCCCCTCGAAGACGGCCACCGCGGAGCCCGTCATCCACACGGCGCAGTTTAGATTATTCTCCCCGCCCCCCCAGCGTATCGTCAATTCACCTCCGCGTGTGGCGACCCGAACCGAATCGTCGAGCAGCCCCTCGCGGATGCCGGCGACGACCGCGGCGCAGGCTCCGGTGCCGCAGGCGAGCGTCTCGCCTGCTCCGCGCTCCCATACGCGCAGCCGGATGCGCGCGCGGTCGAGCACCTGCATGTAGCCGGCGTTGACGCGCCGCGGAAACCGAGGGTGACGCTCGATCAGCGGCCCTTCGGTGGTCACCGGCGCGCAATCCACGTCGGCGACCGTCTGCACGGCGTGAGGATTGCCCATGGAAAGCACAGCGACTTGCACCGTGTGGCCAGTGACTTCCAGCGGCCAACGCTCGCCCGGCGCCGGCTGCAGACCGCGCGCATCGAAAGGCACGCGCTCGTGCTCGAATACCGGGGCACCCATATCGACGCTCACCTGCCCGCCCGTTTCCAGGCGCGGGACGATCACCCCGGAGAGGGTCTCGACCCGTATCTCTTTTTTCTTCGTCAGTTTCCTGTCGTGGACGAAGCGAACGAAGCAGCGCGCTCCGTTGCCGCATTGCTCGACTTCGCCCCCGTCGGCATTCCAGATGCGGTAGCGGAAATCGGCGTCGCCGCGTTGGGGCTTTTCCACGAGCAGCACTTGATCGCAGCCGACACCGAAATGCCTGTCTGCGAGCCGTTTCGCGAGCTGTGGCGTCATCCGGATGCTCCGGCTGAGGCCGTCGAGCACCACGAAGTCGTTGCCTACGCCCTGCATCTTGGTGAATTTCAACTTCATCAAAAAGCGCTTTCCTCTGCGTCCTTAGTAGCAAGCACTTCAATACCACTTCGCTTCGCCGGGAGGGCGCGTCTTGAAGCGCTTGTGCGTCCAGAAGTACTGCTCGGGCATTTCGCGCACGCGCTCCTCGATGAAGGCGTTCATGCGGCGGGCATCGGCGGCATCGTCGCCGCTCGGGAAATCCTCCCAGACCGGATGGCAGGTGAGCTCGTACCCCGCGCCGCCGGGCAGCATGCGCGTCACGCACGGCAGCACGCGGGCGCCGGTGAGCCGCGTCATTCGGGAAAGCCCGGTGATCGTCGCCGCGGACGCCGCGAAAAACGGCACGAAAATCGCGTCGCGCGATCGGTAGTCCTGGTCAGGCAGATAGTAGAAAGGAATCCCCTCTTTCAGCGCGGCGAGCGCCGGACGCACGCCTTCCTGTCGCGAAATCGCGCGCTGGCTCCCGAAGCGCGTTCGCCCGGACAGGAGCAGCTCGTCGAACAACGGGTCCTTCTGTTTCGAATAGATCCCCGCCATGTCGATCTCGCAGGTGAGGCGCGCCCAACCCGCGTCCAGCCCGACGAAGTGCGGCGCGAGGAGCACCAGCGGCTGTCCCTTGAGCGCCTGGATTCGCTCCATCCCGACGATGCGCACCAGTCGCATCACGCGCTCGCGCGGCGCCCACCACAGAATCGGGCGCTCGAGTACGCTGCGGCCGAAGGCGCGGAAGTGCGCTCTTGCCAGGGCGACGCGCCCGACCTCCGTCAGCTCCGGAAGGCAGCGCGCGAGATTCGTCAGACAGACCTCGCGGCGCTCGCGCCCAAGGAAGTACAGGATCGTGCCGACGGCCTCGCCCACCGGCGCAAGGAGGGAAAGCGGCAGGAAGTGCAGCACCCACGCGAGCGCAATGACGATGCGGATGAGCAAGACCCGGCTCCGGGGCGTCAGCTGCCGCCCGGGGGCTGCGCCCCCGCGGGCACCTTGTAGCGGTTGTAGCCCCACAGGTACTGCTCCGGGCGGCGACGAATGACTTGCTCGAGCGAGCGGTTGAGCGCGCGCGCCGGCGACTCGGGCGGCCGCGGCGCGAGCAGCGGCTCGACGACGAAGCGGTAACCGCGACCCCGGGACAGGCGCTCCGCGTAGCAGAGCAGCGCCGGCGCTCCGGTCTGCTCGGAGAGCCGCCCGACGAGGGTCATGGTGTAGGCGGGCCTGCCGAAGAACTCGACCCATTGGCCTTCGCCGATGCCCGGCACCTGGTCGGGCAGCATGGCGATCGCTTCTCCCCGCCTGAGCGCCTTCAGCAGCGCGCGAACGCCCCGCAGGTCGGCCGGCACGCATTGCATCACGCCGTCCCGGCTGCGGCCGACGCGCATTACCGGCTCGAGGGCCCGTACCTTCGGCGGGCTGTACATCGCGGTGACGGGCATGCGGCTCGCGACATACTGTCCGACCATCTCAAAGCAGCCGAGGTGCAGCGTCACGATGATGACGCCCCGGCCGCGCTTCGCCCCTTTATCCAGGTGTTCCCAACCGCTCACCTCGACGACGAGATCGGCCACTTGCCGGAGCGGACGCAGCCAGACGGCGGGCGCTTCCAGCACGCCCTTGCCCGCCTCCGCGATCGCAGTGCGGCGCAGCCGCAAATCGCTCAGGCCCGCGGTTTCGAGATTGCGCTTGAGGTCCCTGCGGTAGCGGGGCGAGGAGAGATAGACGATCCAGCCGAGCGCCGCGCCGAGCGCATGGAGCAGCGGCAAGGGGAGACGCGCCGCGAGCCGCAGCAGGAATAGCATGTAGATGGGCTGAAGCGGGATCGGAGTGGGTTGGGGGGCCTGATTCGCTGTGCTAGACTGGCGAACCTTTTTTTGCAGGGAAATAAGCACGCATGGGCAGCTATCTTTTCACGTCCGAATCGGTGTCCGAAGGCCATCCGGACAAAGTCGCCGACCAGATTTCCGACGCCGTTCTGGACGCTATTTTAGCGCAGGACCCGCGTTCCCGAGTCGCCGCCGAGACGCTGGTGAAGGACAATCTGGTCGTGCTTGCCGGCGAAATCACCACCGGCGCGCACGTCAACTTTGCCGAAGTGGCGCGCAAGACCATCAAGCGCATCGGCTACAACGATCCGGCGATCGGATTCGACACCTCGACCTGCACGGTGATCGTGGCGTACGGCGAGCAGTCGCAGGACATCGCCAAGGGCGTGGACGAGGGCAAGGGCCTCGACCTGGAGCAAGGCGCGGGGGACCAGGGTCTCATGTTCGGTTACGCCTGCGACGAGACGCCGGAGCTGATGCCTCTCCCGATCGCGCTCGCCCACCGGATCACCCGCCGGCTGGCGGATGTCCGCCGCGGCGAGTTGAAGTGGCTCCGGCCGGATGGGAAAAGCCAGGTTACCGTTGAGTACCGCGATGGCCAGCCCGCCTCCGTCCAGGCGGTGGTGGTCGCGGCGCAGCACGACGAGGCCGTCGCCACCGGAACGCTCCGCGAAGCCATCCGCGCGGAAGTGATCGACAAGGTGGTCCCCGCCGAGCTCCGCGCACCGGACATGAAGTGCTGGATCAACGCCACCGGCCGCTTCGTCATCGGGGGACCCCTGGGCGATTCCGGCGTCACCGGACGGAAGATCATCGTCGATACCTACGGGGGAATGGGCCGCCACGGCGGAGGCGCATTCTCGGGCAAGGATCCGTCCAAGGTGGATCGCTCCGCGGCCTATGCGGCACGCTGGGTGGCCAAGAACGTGGTCGCCGCCCGGCTCGCCCGCCGCTGCGAAGTCCAGATTGCGTATGCGATCGGCGTCGCCGAGCCGGTCAGCATCATGGTCGAGACATTCGGCACCGCGCTGGCGCCCGAGAAGCGGATCGAGGAGGCCGTGCGCGCGGTCTTCAGCCTCCGGCCCGCAGCCATCATCGAAGGCCTCCAATTGCTGCGCCCGATCTACGAGAAGACCGCGGCCTACGGTCACTTCGGGCGCTCGGAACCGGAGTTCAGCTGGGAAAACACCGATCGCGCCCAGGCCCTGCGCGAAGCCACCGGACTCCACGCCAAGGCGGCCTGAAGGGGACAGACATGCGAACCAACGCCGCCGTCCGCGCCGACACGCTTTCCTTCGACATCAAGGACCCGGAACTCGCGAAGGCGGGTCGCGGCCGCATCGATTGGGCAGCCCGATCGATGCCCGTCCTGCGGATCATCCGGGAGCGATTCGCGCGGGAGCGGCCGCTGGCCGGCGTTCGCATCTCCGCTTGCATGCACGTCACCTGCGAAACCGCCGCGCTGGTGCAGACGCTCGAGGCCGGCGGCGCCGACGCGGTGCTCTGCGCCTCCAACCCGCTCTCCACGCAGGACGACGTCGCCGCGGCGTTGGTGGACGAGGGCATCGGCGTCTACGCGATCAAGGGGGAGGATCGGGAGACCTACTTCCGCCACCTCGACGCGGCGCTCGATCATCGTCCCATGATGACGATGGACGACGGCTGCGACCTGGTCTCGGCCATCGTGTCGCGCCGCCGCGATCTGCTGCGCGAGATCGTCGGGGGCACCGAGGAGACCACCACCGGCGTGGTCCGGTTGCGGGCGCTGGAGGCGAGCGGGGAATTGCCGTTTCCGGTGATCAGCGTGAACGACGCGCTCACCAAACACATGTTCGACAACCGGTACGGAACGGGCCAGTCGACGCTCGACGGTATCATCCGCGCCACCAACCGTCTGGTCGCCGGACAGGTCTTCGTGGTCCTCGGATATGGCTGGTGCGGCCGCGGGCTGGCCGCGCGCGCCAAGGGCATGGGCGCGGACGTGGTGGTCACCGAGGTGGACCCGCTCAAGGCGCTGGAAGCCACCATGGACGGTTACCGCGTCATGCCGGCGCTGGAGGCCGCCGCCATCGGCGACTTCTTCTGCACGGTGACGGGCAATTCCGGGGTCCTCACCGGCGAGCACTTCTCGCGCATGAAGGACGGCGCCATCGTCGCGAACAGCGGCCACTTCAACGTCGAGATCGACGTCCAGTGGCTGGAGGAGAACGGCCGCAGGCGCCTCGTCCGCGCCTTCCTCGACGAGTACGAGCTTTCCAACGG
>VBDM01000156.1 GCA_005881355.1 Betaproteobacteria bacterium | reverse complement strand
CTCGATCGCGACATGCAGGACCTTGTTCGGGTCCGCCGCGGCATGAGCCGGGCTCCCCGTAACGATGACAATGCAGTACAACGCGGCAAACCCTAACGTCGAGATGGTCCGACCGTGCTGCATCGCCATTGCCTGGAATTTGAAGGCGCGTAATGTACCATTTCCTGCCCTTCTTCGACCCTATGATGACGACACGGTTCTTCCTCTTTGCCGGCCAGCGATACATCGTCGCCGGTCCGTCGATCGGACGATGAGCAAGCCCCGCTACTGGGACGATGCCGCGCGCGAGCTGTCGCGGCGCGACCCTGTGCTGCGCCGGCTGATCCTGGCGCATCCGGGCGTCCATCTGAAGCGGCGAAGCGACGCCTTCACCACGCTGGCATGCGCCATCGTCGGCCAGCAGATCTCGGTCAAGGCGGCGGACAGCATCTGGCGGCGCTTCGTCGCATCGGTCGATGCCTCACCCCCGCGCGGTTTTCCGCGACTGCTGCCGGACCGTGTCGTCGCCGCCGAGGTCCGTGCGCTGCGCGCGTGCGGGCTGTCGCAACGAAAGGCCGAATATCTGGCCGACCTCGCAGCTCATTTCGCCTCGGGCCGGCTCGATCCCCTGCGTTGGAAGGCGCTCGACGACGAAGCGCTTATCGAGGCGCTCGTCGACGTCAAAGGCATCGGGCGCTGGTCCGCGGAAATGTTCCTCATGTTCCACGAGCTGCGGCCCGACGTGCTGCCGGTCGACGATATCGGGCTGCAGCGCGCGATCGCGCTGCAATTCAACGGCGGCGAGCGATTGCCGCGCGAGGCGATGTTCGCAGTCGCGGATTTGTGGCGCCCGTGGCGATCGGTGGCAACGTGGTATCTGTGGCGAAGCCTCGATCCCATCCCAGTCGAATATTAGACACCGGCCGGTGGATACTTCGCTTCCGCCTTATGCGCGACTGACGCCCGATCGCGTGCTCGACGCCCTGGCGAGCGCCGGTTTCAGAGGCGACGGCCGGCTGCTGGCGCTCAACAGTTACGAAAATCGGGTCTATCAGGCCTGGCTGGAAGAAGGGTCGAGCGCCGCGTCGGTCGTCGCCAAGTTTTACCGTCCGGGACGTTGGAGCGACGCGCAGATCGAGGAGGAGCATGCCTTCGTTCGCGAGCTTGCCGAAACAGAAGTCCCCGTCGTCGCCGCGTTGACGCTCGCTGACGATGCAACGCTGGCCCGCTTCGACGATTTTCGCTTCGCGGTCTATCCACGCCGCGGCGGACGCGCGCCCGAGCTGGAGGATCGGCCGACGCTGGAATGGATCGGCCGCTTCATCGGGCGAATTCACGCCGTCGGTGCAAGCAAGCGCTTCATCGAACGTCCCGCGATCGACGTCGCGAGCTTCGGAGATGAACCTCGCGAATGGCTGCTCGCCCACGATTTTATTCCCGCGGACATTCGCGAGGCTTGGTCGAGCGTTTCATCTCAGGCGCTCGACGGCATACGCCGCTCGTTCGATCGCGCCGGCGCCGCGCGCGTGCTGCGGCTGCACGGCGACTGCCACGCAGGCAACGTGCTGTGGACCGCCGACGGGCCTCACTTCGTCGATTTCGACGATAGCCGCACGGGCCCCGCGATCCAGGATTTGTGGATGCTGCTTTCCGGCGATCGCGCCGACCGGGAGCTCCAGTTGCGCGCAGTATTGAAGGGCTACGAAGACTTCTGCGAGTTCGATCCGCTCGAGCTCAATCTCGTCGAGGCCCTGCGTACGCTGCGTCTGATCCATTACTCCGCCTGGATCGCCCGCCGCTGGAACGATCCGGCGTTTCCCGCCGCGTTTCCGTGGTTCAACACGCAGCGCTACTGGCAGGACCGGATACTCGAATTGAAGGAACAAGTCGCCTTGATGGACGAACCGCCTCTGGAGCGCGTGCGCACGCGATGACGGAAAAAATCCGCGCCCTTCGCCGTCCCGATGGGGCGGAAGTCGCCTACGGCATCACCCGCGGAAACGCTCCGCGGCCGCTGCTCGCGCTCGCGCACGGCATGGGCAGCAACATGTCGCGCTGGTCCGAGTTTTTCGGGCAGACGGCGTTGAGGGCATCGTGGGACCTCTTGCGCTTCGATATGCGGGGCCACGGCGGCTCGCTGTGGCGCGGCCGCACCGGCATGGAGATATGGTGCGACGACCTCGCCGCGATTCTCGACGCGGAACGCTACGAGCGCGCCGTCGTCGGCGGAAATTGCCTGGGCGCGAACTTCGCGTTGCACTTCGCCCATCGCTATGCTCACCGGACCGCCGGGCTGGCGCTGGTCGAGCCGATGCCGCTCGAGGCGCAGGCGGGAATTCTGCGAAGCCTGCGCTGGCTCGCGCCGCTCGTGCGGCTCGCGGCGGCCGGCATCCGCGCGCTGAATGCGCTCGGCCTGCACCGAAGACGCCTCCCCGTTCTCGATCTCGAGGAGCTCGACAAGGCCTCGCGCGCCGCGTTGCGGCAAGACCCGCAGGCGATATCGCGGCTGTACGCTTCGCCGTTCTTCGATCTTCGCTACATGCCGAGCGCCGCCTACCTGCAGGATCTCCTGGAAATGTGGCGTCCGGCGCGACTGGATACGGTAGTCGTGCCCGCGCTTGCGCTTCCCTCGACCGGGGCGCGCTTCACCGACCCGGCTCTCGTCGAGGCGGCGCTGCGCGCGCTGCCACGCCTGACGCTTGAGCGCATCGAGGCGCTGCATTGGATTCCCACCGAGCAGCCGCAGCGGATGCGCGAGGCGATCGAGCGCTGGTGCGGGCGCTTGTTGAAGTAAGATGCCGCCGGGCCGCGTGAAAAGGAGTCGGAGAGAAAATGAATATGAGGTCACGGCGGCCGCCGGCACCTGCCGTCAGCGCTTTGCTCGACTCCTACTGTCGCGGAACGGAGACGCGCGGTCTGTCGGGAAAGCTTGACAACCGCGTGTAGCGAGCGTTCGAGAGTTGCAGAACGTCGGCCCCGATCAGTCCGAGGGGTGAGTTGTCTTAGACTTGCCGAGCAATAACCTATTCGCCCCCTTGCCGGGAAACCGTTATCCTCACGGGTTTTGCGCTCCGGCCTACCCGTGTCCTCCTCGTCTTCCCCCGCCTCTGCGGACCGGCGCGACGCCGCGCTCACCGTCACGCTGGTCGTTTTCTGCCAGGGCTTCAACATGCTGTCGCTGGGCGGCATCGCGCTTTTTCTGCCGCTCATCCGCGAAGACCTGCACATCAGCTTCACGCAGGCGGGCATGCTTTCGGCCGCCGCGACCTTCACCTACGCGCTCGGCCAGATCCCGGGCGGCTATCTCGCCGACCGCTTCGGGCCGAAGCGCATCTTCTTCATCGGCATCCTCGGCTCGACCCTGCTCTCGCTCAACTTCGGGATGATCCAGTCCTACCCGGCCGCGCTCGCCAACCAGATCGTGTCGGGCGTATTCCGCGCGATGATTTTCGCGCCGGGCCTGACGCTCGTCGCCTCCTGGTTCCCGCCGCACCGCAAGGCGACCGCGATGGGCGTATACGTGATCGGCGGCGTCTCGGGGAACATCTTCTTGTCGCTCATCGGGCCGTTCCTGGTCGGCCACTTCGGCTGGCGCCCGCCCTTCGTCGCTTTTGCCGCGTTGGGCGTGTGCGCAGCCTTCGTGTATTTATTCTTCGGCAAGGAGAAACCCGCCGCGGGACCGAAGCACCCGGTGGGCATGCTCGATGCGTTCCGGCTCTTCCGCTATCCGATCATGTGGGTGTGCGCCGGCATCCAGTTCATCCGCTTCGGCGTCACCACCTCGTTCAATTTCTGGCTGCCTTCGCTCCTGGTCGCCGACAGAGGCCTTTCGCTGCAGGCCGCGGGATTCATCACGGCGATGGGATTCGCGCTGACCGGGCCCTCCAACGCGCTCGGCGGCTACGCCTCCGACCGCCTGAGGAACCCGCCGCTTGTGATCGGAGGATCGCTCGCGGTGCTCGCCTGCACTTCGGCGCTCCTCGTGTACGTGACTTCCATGCCCGCGCTGGTGCTCGTGGTCGCGGTCAACTCGATCTTCGTGCAGTTCTATTTCGGGCCGCTCTTCCACGTGCCGGTCGAGGTGCTCGGGCAGCGCGTCGCCGGCATGTGCGCCGGCTTCGGCAACATGTTCGCGAACCTCGGGTCGCTAACCTTCGCCTACGCTCTTTAAATGGGGTTTTCTCGCGACGAGCGCGTTCTGCGTCGTCGGCGTCGCGCTGGCAGCAGTGCTCGCGCGCATGAGGGCGAAAGCGTTGGCGCCAGCCGACGCCTGAGATTCTGCGCCTTGACGCTTGCGCCGCTTACGAAGATTTTTGCGGTCAGCAAACCGCAACTTTGCCGCGCCGACGCCTGCTCTTTGGACGGCGGATCACCTTCGCCGCCGTCTCCGACGAGCGCCTGGGAGCATTTGCGGGTTTTTTTGCTGCGGCTATTTTGAGGCGACGACCTTCGGTGAGTGCCTGGGTGCAATCGGTGACCGGCAGCGGCCGCGCGAAGTAAAACCCCTGCATCTCGTCACAGTCCTGCGCGGACAGGAAATCGAGCTGGGCCTCGGTCTCGACGCCCTCGGCGACCACTTTCAGCTTCAGGCTGTGCCCGAGGCCGATGATGGCGAGCGTGATCGCGGCATCGTCCGGGTCGAGGGTGACATCGCGGATGAAAGCGCGGTCTATCTTCAGCGAGTCGATGGGAAAGCGCTTCAGGTAGGCGAGGCTGGAGTACCCGGTGCCGAAATCGTCCACCGACAATTTCACCCCGGCTTCCTTCAGGCCCTGCAAGGTGCGCGCAGCGGCCTCCGGATCCTTCATCAGCATCGACTCGGTCAGCTCGAGCTCGAGCAGCGCCGCGTCCACCGCCGTGGCCTGCAGGATGCGCCGCACTATCGCCTCAAGGTCTTTCTGCTGGAACTGGCGCGCCGACAGGTTGACCGCGACCGGCGGCACGGCAAGCCCCGCTCTCCGCCAAGCCTGGACCTGCGTGCACGCCTCCTGCATCACCCACTCGCCCACGGGCACGATCAGACCCGTGTCCTCCAGCACCGGAATGAACTCGGCGGGGGACACGAGCCCCTTCTTCGGATGCTGCCAGCGCAGCAGCGCCTCGAGACCGCAGATCGCCCCGCTCTTCAGGTCGACCTTGGGCTGGTAGTGGAGCAGGAACTCCCGCCGCTCGATGGCCCGGCGCAGCTCCGCCTCCATGCGCACCCGCTCCAGCGCGCGCTCGTTCATCTCGCGGGTAAAGTACTGGTAGTTGTTGCGGCCCTGCTCCTTGGCCCGGTACATGGCGACGTCGGCGTTCGTGATCAGCGCTCCCGCTTCCTCCCCGTCGCCCGGGAACAAGGTGATGCCGACGCTGGCGGAAATGAAGGTTTCATGCCCGTCCAGATCGAACGGCTGCGCCAGGGCGTCGATGACTTTCTGCGCCACCAGGCTCGCGTCCGCGGGCTTGCTCAGGTCCGAGACGATCGCGCCGAACTCGTCCCCGCCGAAGCGCCCCACGGTGTCGCTGGAGCGCACGCATTGCGCCAGCCGCGCCGCGGACTCCTTCAGCAGCTGATCCCCGGCGCCGTGCCCCTGCGTGTCGTTCACCAGCTTGAAGCGATCGAGGTCGATGAACAGCACCGCCATCGGACGGTCGTTGCGCTTGGCCTGCGCCATCGTATGCACCAGGCGGTCGTGGAACAGATGCCGGTTGGGCAGGCCGGTCAGCGAGTCGAACTGCGCCAGATACGAAAGGCGCTCCTCGGCGTTCTTGCGCTCGATCGCCACCGCCAGGATGTTGGCCACGCTCTGCAGGAAGCTGACTTCGTCTTCGGTGAAGCGGCGCCGTTGCGGCGTATGCACGCTCAGGACACCGAACACCCCGGCAGCCCGGAGTATGGGCACCTGCAGGCTGCTGCGCACCCCGAATTGCAGCAGCGGCGAGGGCGAGAAGCGCGTCTCGGCGCTGTAGTCCTCGACGACCAGCGGCTCGCGGCGCGAAAGGATGTATTCCATGTGGTTGCCCGGCCTGACGGGTACCTCCCGGCGGCCGACCCATTCCCTCGGCCAGCCGGCCGCCGCCTTGTACCTGAGCCGCTGCCCGTCCGGATCCATCTCGAGCACATTGCAGTACTCGGCGTTCAAGCTGGCCGAAACCAGTTCCACGGCCCGACCGAGGACGCCGTCGAGGTCGGTGTTCGCGAGCGCCTGCTGGCCGAATTCGGCGATCAGGCGCTGCTGCAGCGCCTGGGTGCGCACCTTTTCCTCGGTTTCCTTCCTCTCGCTCACGTCCCGGGCGATGCCGCGATAGCCGTTGAAATTTCCTGCGCCGTCGAAAACCGGGTAGCCGCTGGTGCTGACGTACTGCAGGCTGCCGTCCTTGCGCCGGCTCGCCACCACGAAATCCCGGAACGGGCGATGCGCTTCGAGCGTGGCCCGGTGCGCCCGCCAATCGTCCTCGCTCACGCCGACATAGGGCAGCTCCCAGCGGGTTTTCCCGAACCAAACCTCGCGCCGGAATTGCTTCTCCCCGCCGAGGTGGCCTGATATTTCGGTGAACCGGAACTGCGCGTCCTGTTCCCAGTACCAGTCGGCCGAGAGCTCAGAGAGCGCCCGGTAATGGGTTTCGCTTTCGCGCAGCGTCTCTTCCGTGCTCTTACGCTGCACGAACTGTCCGATCTGGGCGCCTATCACGCCCACCGCCCGCGTCAGCCGCTCATCGGGCTCGCGGATTTCGCGGCTGTTGAAGGACATCACGCCGAGCGTCTTGCCTTCGGCCACCACCGGAAACATGAACGCGCCGCGCATTCCGGGGGAGCTCAACGCACGTCCGTCGCGGATGGTGTCGGCGGACCACAGCGGCTGTCCCGACTGCCACACCTTGCCTGCCAGGCCGACGCCCGGACCGAGGACGGCCTCGCGCTTTCCCGCGATGAACTGCTCCAGTGTCGGGTCGGGCCGGCTCCAGAACTCGCTGAAGCGCAATACGCCGGCGGGTTCGTCCACCCGCAGATACCGGCCGCATTCCCAGCCCTCCGATTCGCAGACGGCGCGGATCACGGATTTCATCGCCGAGGAAACGTTGTCGGACTCGGCGAGACTGCGGGTCACCGTATGCTCGAGCTTCAGCAGCAGCTCGGAGCGCCTGTTCGCGGTGACGTCCTGGAATACCGAGATTTCATAT
>VBDM01000155.1 GCA_005881355.1 Betaproteobacteria bacterium | reverse complement strand
TAGTGTTCGAATCGTCTATCACCATCACCTTGACCCCGGCAAGATTCGCGGTTTCGCCCACGCTCTCTAACCCCCGCAGATTCGTTTGTCGTTGATTTCGACAGCCCGTCGGACCGTACTCAAGCGACGCGGCGGCTCAACCCCGCACGCTTTTTCACACTATACAACCAAAGCTAGTCAAAACAAAGCCTTGTACGGCTTATTTCAGAATCGCTGTTAAAGAATGCACGGCCCGCGTGCCTCGGGGTCTGAGTGCAATCCCACTGATGCAGCAACAGGCGTGCCCGATATTAAAGCTCGACCATCTCGAAATCCTCTTTTCGGGCGCCGCTCCCAGCGCGTTCCGGGCGGTATTCCCTCCTCGGGCAGGCCTGCAGTTTCGTCGTAGACGAAGCCGCAGATCAGGCACATCCAGGTTTTGAATTCTTGCTTTTCCATCATCAGGTTGGGATGGGTTACAATGAGGTCGCTTCATCTTAACCCGACCGGCGCGCCCCCAGCCAGCAGCACCGGCCCTTCGCCCATGTCCTCGCCTGCCCTCCCTCCCATAGTGCTCGCGTTCGCGGCCACGGATCCGACGGGCGGCGCGGGGGTGCAAGCGGATCTTCTGACGCTCTCCTCGATGGGTTGCCACGCGCTTTCCGTAGTGACCGCGATCACCGTCCAGGACACCGCCGGGGTCGAGAACCTGCAGGCGATCGATTCCGATTGGGTGGCGGACCAAGCTCGGCTTGTGCTCGAGGATATGCCGGTGGCCGCGTTCAAGGTCGGGCTGGTCGGCAGCATCGAGAACATCGCCGTCATAGCCGAGGTCGTGTCCGACTATCCCGACGTGCCGCTTATTTTCGACCCGGTTCTCGCCTCCGGGCGCGGCGACGAACTTGCCACCGAGGACATGATTTCGGCTATGCGTGAGCTGCTTTTGCCGCAGACCACGATTCTTACGCCAAACAGCCGCGAAGCGAGGCGGCTCGTTCAAAGCGACGGCGAGGACGATGAGGAGGAGCTCGCTCTCTCCGGCGCCGCGGAAAAACTCCTGAGCCTGGGCTGCGAGTACGTCCTCATCACGGGCACGCACGAGAACACCCCGCAGGTGGTGAATACGCTTTACGGCCCGGAAGGCATAGTACGCTCCGATAGTTGGGAGAGGCTCCCGGGGAGCTACCACGGTTCGGGCTGCACGCTTGCCGCCGCGATCGCGGCGACGCTCGCCAACGGCCTTGAGTTGCCCGAAGCAGTGCGGGAAGCCCAGGAATACACTTGGCAAACGCTCAACGCCGGGTTTCGTCCGGGCATGGGGCAGTACATACCGGATCGTTTTTTCTGGGCACGGGAGATGGATGAGCCGGGCGCAGGCAAGGATTGAGCGGTCTTTTGCTCGGTCCCTGGGATTTCGAGGGCTGTACGCAGTCACGCCCGATGAGCCCGACACCGAGGTGCTCACACACAAGGTCCGCAAAGCGCTCGCGGGCGGAGCACATATCGTGCAATACCGCAACAAGTCCGCGAACGCCAGGTTGCGCCTCGAGCAGGGCGCGGAGCTGCTCGCGCTGTGCCGCACGGCGGGTGTTCCGCTCATTGTCAACGACGACCTCGATCTCGCGCTCGCGATCGGCGCGGACGGCCTGCACCTTGGGCGCGGAGACACCGCTCTCGCCACAGCGCGCACGAAGCTAGGTGAGCACAGACTGCTCGGCGCTTCCTGCTACGACAGGCTTGAGCTCGCGCTGGCCGCGTGCAGCGCCGGCGCCGATTATGTCGCTTTCGGGAGCGCCTTCCCTTCCGCCACCAAGCCGGGCGCAACCCCTGCACCCCTTGGGTTATATCGCGAGGCCAGGGTGCTATTGGATTCGCCCATCGTCGCGATTGGCGGCATCACGCCGGAGAACGCGCGCACCGTGATCGAGGCCGGGGCGGACGCCGTTGCCGTGATCAGCGCGCTGTTCGACGCGCCCGACATCGAGGCGGCCGCGCGCAGATTCGAGCGCCTATTTCGCAAGAAGGAACGATGAGCAGGAACGAATCGCTGTTTGCCCGCGCGCAGAAGACCATCCCCGGCGGAGTGAATTCCCCGGTACGCGCTTTTCGCGCCGTCGGCGGCACACCCCCTTTCATCGTGCGCGGCGAGGGCAGCCGCATTTGGGATGCCGACGGTCGCGAATACCTCGATTACGTCGGATCCTGGGGGCCGCTCGTGCTCGGGCACGCCGACCCGGACGTAGTCTCCGCGGTTCGCGAGGCGGCGGGCCGCGGGCTTTCCTTCGGCGCGCCGACCGAGCTCGAAGCCGAGATGGCCGAGCTGCTCGTGCGGGTCGTCCCCGGGCTGGGGCTGGTGCGACTGGTCAGCTCGGGGACCGAGGCAACCATGTCGGCGTTGCGGCTCGCGCGCGGATTCACCGGACGACCACGCATCATCAAGTTCGAGGGCTGCTACCACGGACACGCGGACAGCCTGCTCGTCAAGGCCGGTTCGGGCGCGCTGACCCTCGGCAATCCGAGTTCGGCCGGGGTGACTGCCGAAACCGCCGCGCATACGCTCGTCCTCGACTATAACGATGCAGCGCAACTCGACGCTGCATTTCGCGAACAGGGAGATTCGATCGCCTGCGTGATCGTCGAGCCGGTCGCCGGAAACATGAACCTGATTGCGCCGCGGCGCGGATTCCTCGAGCGCATGCGCGAGCTCTGCTCGCGGCACGGGGCGGTGCTGATCTTCGATGAAGTCATGACCGGCTTTCGCGTCGGGCTAAAAGGCGCGCAGGGACTCTACGGTGTGCAGGCAGACCTCGTCACGCTCGGGAAAGTGATCGGCGGCGGAATGCCCGTGGGTGCATTCGGCGGCCGCCGCGACATCATGGAGAAAATCGCGCCGCTAGGGCCCGTCTACCAGGCCGGTACGCTTTCGGGCAATCCGCTCGCGGTAGCCGCAGGGCTCGCGACGTTGAGAAAGCTGCAGGCGCCGGGTTTCTATGAACGCCTTGCCGCGACGACGCGCTCGCTCTGCGACGGCCTCGCTGCGGTCGCGGGCGAACACGGTGTCGCTTTTTCGGCGCAATCGGTCGGTGGCATGTTCGGTCTGTATTTCCGCAGCCGACCGCCTGCAAGCTACGCCGAGGTCATGCAATGCGACAAAGATGCGTTCACCCGCTTCTTTCACGCGATGCTCGAGCGCGGCGTGTACTTCGCGCCTTCGGCCTATGAAGCGGGCTTTGTGTCCGCGGCGCACTCCGAAGCGGACATCGCGGCCACGATCGCCGCGGCGGACGCCGCATTCGGTTCGATGTCTTAGACCCGGCTCAACGAATCCGTATCCCGCACGCGAGCCGGTCACACCAGGAAAAGCGTAGCCAGGCCCAGGAAAATGAAGAACCCGCCGCTGTCGGTGATTGCGGTGATCAAGACCGAGGAACCGAGCGCGGGATCGCGCCCGAACCGCACCATGGTGAGCGGGATCAGCACCCCGGCGGAGGCTGCGAGAGCGAGGTTCAGCGTCATCGCCGCCGTCATCACCAGGCCCAGCGACACCTTCTGGTACAGCCAATAGGCGATCAAGCCGAGCGCGCTGCCCCAGATAAGTCCGTTCAGCAGCGAAACGCCGAGTTCCTTCGCGATCAGTTTTTTCGCGTGTTCCCTTTGCACTTGGCCGAGCGCGATCGAGCGCACAATCATGGTGATGGTCTGGTTGCCCGAGTTGCCGCCAATACCCGCCACAATAGGCATCAGCGCGGCAAGCGCCACGAGTTTTTCGATCGAGTGCTCGAACGCCCCGATCACGCGCGAGGCGACAAGAGCAGTGACAAGATTGATCGCCAGCCACCACCAGCGGTTCTTCACGCTCGCCCAGACCGAGGAAAACACGTCCTCCTCCTCGCGCAATCCAGCCTGTGTGAGGAGCTCGCTCTCGCTCTTGCTCCGTATGAAATCGACGACTTTGTCCACCGTCACGCGCCCGAGGAGCTTGCCTTGTTCATCCACCACCGGCGCCGAGACGAGGTCGTATCGTTCGAAGGCCTTCGCGGCGTCTTGAGCCTTGTCACCGGGCTGAAGCGTGACGACATCGGTCAGCATGACCTTTCCGACGTTGTGCTCGAGCTCGGAGACGATCAGCTTCGCGAGCGGCAGCACGCCCTTCAAACGCTCGTCGCGGTCGACCACGAAAAGCTGGTCGGTGTGGTGCGGCAGCGCGTCGAAGCGCCGCAGGTAGCGCGTGACTGTTTCGATTCCGGTGTCCTCGCGCACGCTCACGACGTCGAAATCCATGAGCGCGCCGACCGCGTCCTCAGGATACGACATGGCCGCGCGCAGCTGCTCGCGCTCTTCCACGGGCAGGGCCTGGAATACGTCGTGGATGACCTCCTCGGGCAGGTCCGGGGCAAGGTCGGCGATCTCGTCGGCCTCCAGCTGCTCGGCCGCCGCGACCAGCTCCTGCGAGTCCATGCCGCGGATGAGCGTCTCGCGGACAGCATCGGAAGCCTCGAGCAGGATCTCGCCGCTGCGCTCCGCCTTGACCAGATCCCAGACGGCGAGCCGCTCCTCCAGCGGCAGCGACTCGAGCACGTAGGCGATATCCGCCGGATGCATGGAATCGAGCTTGGCGCGCAACTCGGCGAAGTTCTGCCCGTGCGTGGCCGATTCCGCCGAATCCCGCTCTTGCATTTCCTGGCGCTCGACCAGCTTGTGTCGGCGCAGGAGCTCCTGGACTTCGTGCAGGTCGGCCTTGAGGTCCTCGAGTTCCTTCTTCGGGCTCAGGGTTTCGATCATGCGCGCCGGCCCTTTACTGTGAATGCACCCCTGTAAATGCCGCAAGACAGCGCCGGAGGTGCCCTCGCGCGGCTGCGGCGATTCTAGCA
>VBDM01000147.1 GCA_005881355.1 Betaproteobacteria bacterium | reverse complement strand
CGTCGAAAACCGGCCGGGTGCCTCCGGAACGATCGGCACCGAGGCGGTAGTGAAGGCGCCGCCCGACGGACATACCATCATGGTCGGTCCCGCGTCGATCGTCACCGCGCCGCATCTGTACCCCAAGATCTCCTACGACGTGCTGAAAGATCTCACCGCTGTCACGAACATCGGCTCGACGAGTCTCGCGCTGGCGGTGCACAAATCGGCGCCCGTCGGAACGTTGCGCGAGTTCATCGCCTGGGTGAAATCGCAGCCCGGCAAGCTCAACTACGGCTCCCCGGGGAACGGCACGCACCATCACCTCTGCATGGAGCTCCTCAAGCTGCAGGCCGGCCTGGATATCGTTCACGTTCCCTACAAGGGCTCGGCGCCGGCCGAGAACGACTTGATCGCGGGCGTCATCCCGATGATGTTCCTCCCGATTCACGTGGCGCTTCCGAAAATCAAGGCGGGCCAGATCAAGGTGCTGGGCGAGAGCCTAAAAGGTCGCCATCCGCTGTTTCCCGACATCCCCTCGCTGCACGAACAGGGAGTGACCGGCTATGACGTGGACCTGTGGCTCGGCGTGTGGGCGCCGCCGGGGCTGCCGGCGGACATTCTCGCGAGGTACAACTCGGAGATCCGCGCGATCGTCGCCCGGCCCGACATGCGCGAACAGCTCGCGGGCCAGGGCCTGGTGCCGAACGCCGGCACGCCCGAGCAGTTCGCGAAGCTGGTGAAAGAGGATTTCGAGAAGTGGGGCAGGGTGATCCGCGACGCGAAAATCAAGGCGGACTAGATGAAGTCCATCGAAACGGTGGGAATTCTGGGTCTCGGCAAGATGGGATGCCCGCTGGCGGGGCACCTCGTCGCCAAGGGCTTCAAGGTGATCGGCTACGACCCGCTCGCGCAGGCGCGGGAGAAAGCCATGGCGCGGGGCGCCCGCGGCGCAGCCTCCGCGCGCGAGGTCGCGCAGGCGAGCGACCTCGTCATCGTCGTGGTCGGCTTTGACAGCGAGGTCGAAGAGGTCGTCTTCGGAAAGGAGGGCGTGCTCGAGGGTGCGAGGCCCGGTCTGGTCGTTGCGCTCGGCTCGACGGTTGCGCCTCGATACTCGAAGAGGGTCGCGGAGCGCCTCGCGCAGCGGGACATCGTTCTCCTCGATATTCCCCTTGCGCGCGGCGAGGCGGCCGCGGTCGCCGGGAAGCTTCTCGTCTACGGCGCGGGCGACCACGCCGCCTTCGAGCGCTGCAAACCCGTCTTCAGCGCGTTCGCGTCGGACATCTTCCATCTGGGACCGGCGGGGGCCGGACAGGTCGCGAAGATGGTGAACAACCTCATCCTTTGGGCGTGCATTGCGGTGAACGACGAAGGCCTGCGGCTCGGGCAGGCGCTCGGCGTCGATCCGGAGCGGCTGTGCCAGGCGCTGCGTCACGGCAGCGCGCAGAACTGGGCGATGGACACGCAAGCCGAGAGGAGCGGCATGCCGTGGGCCGAGAAGGACATGAGCATCGTCCTGCAGGAGGCGGATGCGGCGCGCCTCAGCCTGCCGCTCGCCGGCACGGTCAGGGAGGCGATCAAGGGACTGAAGATCCGCCTCGGGCTCGGCATGCCGGGGATTCCGGAACACTTCTAGGCGGCCCGGGTCGCCGATTCGGGCGGAGTTGACGCCGTCCGCCAAGCTCGGCTACTTTGGCGTTGTTTCCCTCTCGCGGATCGGCGGCCAACCGGATTGAGGATCGGAGGACACATGGGGTCTTACGGCAACTTGATGTGGCAATTGCTCGTCCAGTTCTTGATCGTGTCGTTCCTCGTAGTGGCCGTCGCCGGCCTTGCCGTGGGGGTCGGGCTCATCGTTTCCAGCCTGAAGACCGTGCAGTTCTTCAACGTCGTGAACCGCTGGGTGTCGACCCGCCACGTCCTCAAGCCGGTCGAGGTGCCGCGCGATACGGAGCGGGTCACGCACAGGTACCATCGCTGGCTCGCCGGAGGCTTTGTCCTCGGCGGCCTGATCTCGATATTCGGCCTGGCCGCAGGGGTCGATGCTTCCGCCCTCAGCGCGGTGCTTGCCGAGGAGCGCACCGTGCCGATCGTCGCCATCGCCTTGGAAAGCACGAAGTGGTTTTTGATCGTGGGCAGCGTATTCGGCGTCGTGGTCGGCGGCATGTTGCTTCTCTATCCCCGCGCCGAGGACATCCTCGAGAGGTTTGCAAATCAGTGGGTGTCGTCCCGGCAGTTGACCCGCGGCGGGGACGAGATGCATATGACGCTCGACAGGCTGGTCGGGGCCCATCCCAAGCCCGCCGGCTGGATCATCGCCTGCACTTCGGCGGCGGCGGTGATCGCCGCGCTTATCATGCTGGCACGCTACTACTGACGCGAGCGCGCCGGGGATCGCCGCCGGGTCATCCCCTCGGGCTGCACAGCCTTCCGTGAAGCCCAAGACGGTAGCGATATTGGAGAGCCGGCTCGGCGACCAGCTTGCCGAACTCGTCGAAAAGCACGGGGGGCGCGCGATGCTCGCGCCCGCGCTCGCGGAGGTGCCGGACGTCGATAGCGCGGCGATCGCCCGGCTCGTCGGCGAGCTCGAATCGCATCCACCCAAAGCGGCGATCTTCCAGACCGGTGTCGGCACGCAGGCGCTGTTTGCCGCCACCGATTCGCTCGGACTGACGCGGAAGCTCCAGGAGCTGCTTGCGAGATGCGTAGTCGTGGCCCGCGGACCGAAACCCACCTCCGCGCTTCGCTCGCGCGAAGTGCGAATCGATCGCAGCGCCAAGGAGCCTTACACGACCGTCGAGGTGCTGGCTTCGCTGCGGGATACGTCGTTGAGAGGCGAGCGCGTCGTCGTGCAGCGCTACGGCGAGACCAACGTGGTACTCGACGGAGCGCTGCGGGCGAAAGGCGCGGAAGTCGTGGAAATACCGACCTACCGATGGGCTCTCCCGGAGGACACCGCGCCGCTCGTGCAGCTGATCGACGCGCTCGAGCGCAAGCAGGTCGACGCCACGGTGTTCACCAGCGCATCGCAGGCGCACAATCTTTTCGCTCTGGCGGAAAAACTGGGCAGGCGAGGCGGGCTGGCCGATAACCTGAACCGCACGCTCGTCGCCTCCATCGGCCCGGTGTGCAGCGCGGCGCTCAAGGAGCACGGCGTGAAAATCGCCCTCGAGGCGAGCCCGCCCAAGCTCGGACCGCTGGTGGCGGCTCTGGACCGGGCGCTTTCCTAGTAAGAGGCCTAGGCCATCGCGTAGCGCTTCACCGCCCGTTCGTCCCATATCATCCCGATTCCCGGGCGATCGGGAACCAGCGCCGCCCCGTTCACGATGGCAAGCGGCTCGGCGAGGATCGCGTCGGTCCAATCGACGTACTCAAGGAAATGACAGGTCGGCGTGACGGCGAGCAGGTGGGCACTCGTTTCCGGGAAAAGGTGCGAGGACATGGGAATGCCGCGTTCCTCGGCGAGGCTTGCGGCGCGCCGCCAGCCGCTCACTCCGCCGATCCTCTCCAGGTCCGGCATCACGTAGTCGCATGCCTCCGCGGCAAGCGCCTCGGCCATAGCCTGTGGCAGCGAGAAGTTCTCGCCGATCTGCACCGGTGTCGCGAGCTCCCGCGCCAATTCGGCGCAGCCGCGGTAGTCGTCGTGGCGGATGGGTTCCTCGATCCAGAAGACGCCTTCGCCATCGATCGCCCGTCCGCGCTTCAACGCCTCCTCGGGCGAAAGCGCCTGGTTGAAATCGACCATGAGCTTCACTTCTTCCGGGAGACGTTTGCGTACGGCTCGCAGCGCGGAGAGATCGGCTTCCAGCGTCGTATTGCCGAGCCTCAGTTTCACGGCGCGAAATCCGCTTTCGAGAAGTTTCTCCGCCTCGTCCGAAGCGGCTGCGGGCGCCATCAGCCCCAGGCCGTTGCTGTTGTACGCCGGAATGGAACGCGGCTCGCCTCCGAGCAGCGCGACCAGCGGTTTTTCAGCGGCGATAGCGAGCGCGTCCCAGCAGGCGACGTCGAACCCGGCCATCGCCATCCGCACGATGCCCTGCACCCCGATCAGCTTGAAGCGGCGCGCGAGCTTTTCCCATAGTTCTTCGGGCGCGACGCGCTCCCCCTTGACCGTGCGCTCGACCTCGCCGAGGAGAGTCGCGATGGCCGGCGCCGCCGCCGGGAAGTAGCAGAAGAGATAGGAGCGACCCGTAACGCCCTCCTCTGTTTCGAGATCGACAAGGAGCAGCGGCGCCGAGCGTATCGTGCCGGCGCTGGTGCCGAGCGGCAGTTTCATCGGTACTTGGACAGGCCTCGCGCGGATTCCGCGCACGGTGAGCCGCGGCGGGTTCACGCAGGCTTTCCGCCCTCGGCGTATAGCGCGAGGATGTCCCACACGGCGCGGTTGGCCGGGAGAGCCACTCGACTTCCAGCCGATTGCCGCGCTGAAGGTCGTGCGCCATCGAGGCGGCCATGTCGTCGGGAAGCCCGTCGGCGCGGGCGAGGCAGGCATCGGCATAGTCGGCGGGAAGGGCGATGCCCTGCGCGCGCCCCACCGCGACGACTTCGCGCATGATCTCGAGCAGGAAAGCGCGGGTGCGCGGATTCTTTCGGATCGGACCTATCGTGGTGCGCATCGAAGCGGTGGTCGCGGATAGTCCCACCAGAAACACGTATTTCTCCCAGATCGCGCGGCGCACGTCGCGGCTCAACTCGGAATCCACGCCGGACTTGAGCAGCGCCTCGTGCAGGAAGCGCGCGCGCTCGGAGGTCCTCCCGTCGTATTCGCCGATCACCACCCGCTGCATCGCTCCAGTCTGGAGGATCACGCCCGGGCGCGCGATGGTCGTGGCGACGTAGCACACGCCCCCCATAACGGGCGCATCGCCCAGCTCTCGGCGCAGGATGTCGTCCTTGACCACCCCGTTCTGCAGCGAGAGCACCCCGGTGCCGGGCTTGAGCAGCGGCTCGATCTGCCGGATCGCGGATTCCGTGTCCCACAGTTTCACCGAGAGAATGACGAGATCGACGGGTCCCAAGGTCGCGGGATCGTCCGTGGCGCGGACCGCGGGGATGCGGATGTCGCCGTGCGCTTCGCTTTCTATGGTCAGGCCGCGCTCGCGCATCGCGGCAAGATGCGCCCCGCGCGCGATGAAGCTCACGTCGTAGCCGGCGCGGGCGAGCCTCCCGCCGAAGAAGCCGCCCACGCCGCCCGATCCCATCATTGCGAGCTTCATGGCTCGAATGGTAACCTGCCTCGTCCCGGCAAAGGAGGAATCATGATCCGTGCAGTTCTTCGCGCCGCCG
>VBDM01000146.1:3150-8295 GCA_005881355.1 Betaproteobacteria bacterium | reverse complement strand
AGCGCCCTGTAGAGAAACGGCAGGCTCACGTCCATGCGGTAATCGATATCGGAGTGGTCGTCGTCGAACTCCTCGTAGCGGTGCCGGATGCCGGCCGCGGCGAGGCGCTTGGAGAGGATGCGCGACCCGTAATGGATGTGGTACTGGTCGCGCCAGCCGCAGTCGATGTAGATGCCCCGCAGCGACTTGAGGTTGTCGCGGTATCTTGCGACGAGATTGATCGGGTCGTTCTCGCGCCACTTCCTCCAGCACTCCTCGATCGCTTCGCCCGATTCGAGGTTGAACGGGACGCGAAAGCCGAGCGGCGCCCGCGGATCGGGATCGTAAGTAGCGGCCATGCAAAGGTTCATGATGCAGTGGCCTTCGGCGGTGGAGAGCTTTTCCTTCTTCCAGACGTGCGCGAGGAAGCGCTTGATGCGCCCGTCGTCTTTGCCCTCCGCGAGGCCCTCGCGGCCGGCTTCGTGGCGCGCGTCGTAGGCGCCGGGCTTGCGCTTGGGCGCGCGGTGTTTGGCGAGCTCGTTCAGCGTGTTCGGCCAGTCGTGCCAGTAGACGAAATCGAAGTACGCGTCGCCGGAATGATCGGCGATCGCGCCCCAGTATCTCGCGTGCTTCATGCCGTGGAGGATCGCGCCGTAGCCCCCGGATGATTTTCCGAAGCAGCCTCGATGCTCGCGGGTCGCGAGCGTGCGGAACTCGCGGTCGACGAAGGGGACGATCTCGCGCGTGAGATAGTCCGCGTAATCGCCGACCGCGGAGGAGTTCACGTACTGGTTGCCGCCGAGCGCCGTGAAGCAGTCCGGAAAGACGATGATCGCCGGCCCCATCTTCCGCTCGCGGATGAGCCGCGCCGCGCGCTCCGGGACGTTGTCGCCGAAGGGCTTCCAGTTCGCGTGCGCGAGACCGGAGCCGGTGAAGCCGACCAGGTCGTAGAGCACCGGGAAGCGGCGCTTGCTCCCGCCCTCGTCGTACTGCGGCGGCAGCCACACCCCGAGCTTGCGCAGGTGTGGGTCGCCGAGCGGGTTGTCCTTGAGGATCTTCGAGCCGTGCTCGAGCGCGACCAGCGTGCCGGCGGGGCCTTTGGGGCGTTTCAGGGTCATGGGAAGCTTCGGTCGACGCCTCGATAATCAACGACTTGTGGTGGCGAAGCCTTGGGTCACTATAGGTAGTGGCTAAATCACCCGGTATTGCCTATACTACCCCCGACGCCTGCATTCGGGGTGTCAATCGCGGCGTTCGAATCTCAACCAAGGGGGTTCTATGAAGGTGATCGAGAGTATCAAGGCCTGGATCGGAGCCATTACCGACGTCGGGCTGATGTTGCTGGCCCTGGCAATCGTAGCGACCTTGCTCGCAGGAGGTAACCTTCCGTTCTTCGGGGCAGTCGTCTCCAATATCGTTGCGCTGATCAAGGATCTGGGCGCAAACGGCCTCGTAGGACTGATCGCCTTCGGTCTTATCATCTGGCTGTTTTCGAAGCGGTCCGTATCCTGACGCCGGCCTGAGCGCGCGGCAGGGGCGGGCATCGCGCCGCCCCTCGTCCCCGCGAAAGCCATGATCGAGAAGATCACGAAATTCGGTTGGCTCGCGATCGAGCTGGCGTTCATGCTGGTCGTCTTGTGCGTCCTGTTGAGCCTGGTTCTCGGGAAGGAAAGCGGCGCTTTCATTTCGTCGGTCGCCGCGAACACGCTGGATCTCCTGCAGAAGGTTCCCTCGGGAACCGTTCTCGGCGTTTTCCTGATCCTGGCTCTGTACTGGACGTTCAGGTCGAGGCAGGCACGCTGAAGTCCGCGCCGGGCTGAAGCAGCCCGGCCGTGCCGCGTTTCATCTTTGCCGTTCGGCCGCCTCGAGCGCCGCGCGGGCGCCTTCGGCGTCGCCGCGCGCTTCGCGCGCCTGGGCGGTCAGACGCCAGTTCTCCGCGCGGAGCGGCGCGTCGCCGCCCGCCCAGGAGTTGGAGCGCGCCGCGGTGCTCTCGGCCTGCGCGTAGTCGCCTTGCTTCAGGCGCACGCGCGCGAGCTCCTGCCACAGGCGCGGATTGCGCGGCTCGATGCGCAGCGCGCGCTCGAGCGACGCCGCGGCGTTCGCCAGGCGCCCGGCCGCAGTGTCGGCGCGCGCGCCGTCCAGCAGGCTGGCGATGGCGATGGTCTCGGTGTGCGCCGCGGATTCCGGCGCGGGAGTGGGTGCCGTCCCGGGCGGCGTATACACGGTCGCGCAGCCGGCGAGCATCGCCGTCAAAGCAAAGATGGTTCTCATTGGACGCCTATTTTCCGCTTATTTTCCAAACAGGCGCTGCAGCCAGCTCTTCGCGGGCTGCTTCACCTCCCCGGCGGCGACGCTTGGCGCCGGGGCGCACGGAGCGCGCTCGACCGGCGCCGACCCCAGCGCGAACGGCAGCTCCAGGGCGCCCGCGCAGCCTGCGTCGGCGCGCAATCCGCTGCCCGGATCGATCAGCACGCTCTCGATGCCGTCGGGCTTGGGAAGTGCCAGGGGCTCCGGCTTGAGCGCGGCCATCATCTCGCCCCATACCGGCAGCGCGGCCGCGGCGCCGGAGAGGCGCGCCGCGCGGTTGTCGTCGTAGCCGATCCAGACGATGCCGAGCCGGTCGCCGGTGAATCCCGCGAACCAGGCGTCGCGCTGCTCGTCGGTGGTACCGGTCTTGCCCGCGACGGCGGTCTCGGGCGGCAGCCAGTTCGCGAGGCTCCGGGCCGTGCCTTCGCGCACCACGCCCTGCATCGCGGAGGTGATGAGGTAAGTCGGCTCGGGCGGGAAAGCCTGCTCCACCGCGAGGGGATAGCGCTTGAGCGGCCGGCCGTCCTGGGTCGTCACCTCGCGGATCGCGCGCAAGGGGGTGCGGAATCCGCCGCTCGCGATCGTCTGGTACATCTGCGCGATCTCGAGCGGGCTCATCTCCGCGGCGCCGAGCAGGGTCGATGCGTACGGCTTCAGCTCGCGCTCGATGCCCAGGCGCTTCACGTTGGCGAGCACTTTCTCGACGCCGAGATCGGTCCCGAGGCGCGCGGTCGCGGCGTTGTAGGACAGCGCGAGCGCGGTCCGAAGCGGCACCATGCCGTGGAAGGTCTTGTCGTAGTTCGTCGGCTCCCAGTCGGGCGCGCCGCGGCTCTTCCACACGAAGGGCCCGTCGTCGATGCTCGTCACGAGCGTGTAGCGCGCGGGCTCGGCGAGCGCGGTGAGGTAGATCGCGGGCTTGAGCAGCGACCCCACGGGGCGCGCGGCGTCGAGCGCGCGGTTGAAGCCGCGGTAGCGCACGTCGCGCCCGCCGATCAGCGCCTGCACCTCGCCCGTCTGGGTGTCGGTGATCACGACCGCGCCTTCGAGGCCGGGCTCGCCGAAGCGTTTTTCCTTGTCGAACTGCGCGATCCTGCGCTCGAGCGCCCGCTCGGCCGCTCCCTGCACGCGCGGGTCGAGCGTGGTGAAGACGCGCAGGCCCTCGGCGCGCAGGTCGGTTTCGTCGTAATCGCGCCGCAGCTGCCGGTGCACGAGCTCGAGGAACGCCGGGTGGGGCGAGGTGCCCATCGAGGCCTTCTGGTTCACTCCGAGGCCCGCTTCGCGCGCGGCCGCGTACTGCTCCATCGTGGCGTAGCCGCGGTCCTTCGTCTCGCGCAGCACGACGTTGCGGCGCTCGAGCGCGCGCTCCGGGTGGCGGTACGGATCGTAGACGGCCGGGCCCTTCACCATGCCCACGAGAAGCGCGCTCTCCGCGAACGTGAGGTGGTCGACCGTCTTGCCGAAGTAGTAGAGCGATGCGAGCCCGACGCCGTGGATGGCGCGGTCGCGGTCCTGTCCGAGGTAGATCTCGTTGAGATAGGTCTCGAGGATCTCGTCCTTCTCGTAGTGGATCTCGAGCAGCACCGCCATCAGGAGCTCGGTGACCTTGCGCTGCAGGGTGCGCTCGGGCGAGAGGAAGAAGTTCTTCGCGAGCTGCTGCGTGAGCGTGCTGCCGCCCTGGAGCCCGCTCCTGCGGAAGAGGTTCACGACGGCGCGGGCGATGCCGCGCAGGTCGAAGCCGTGGTGGGAGTAGAAGCTGCGGTCCTCGTTCGCGATGAGCGCCTCCACCAGCGGCTTCGGCACCTCGGCGAGGCGCACGAGCACGCGGTCCTGGTTGTTCGCGGGGTAGATGCCGCCGATCGGCAAGGGCTCGAGGCGTGCGAGCGGCAGGTCGCGCCCTTCCGCGTCCTGCACCGCCTTGACCGCGCCGCCATCGAACGCCACCCGGACGCGCTTCGGGCCTTGAGGCCCGTCCCAGAACACGAACGGCCGCACCGCGATCTCGAGCCAGGTGTCGTCGCGCATGAACCAGCCCGACTCGCCTTCGCGGGCCCCCTCGCGGTAGCCGGCCTCCTGCAGCTCGCGCGCGACGTCGATTTGAGCGATGCGCAGCCCCGCGTGCAGCTCGAGCGGCCGCGCGTAGATGCGCGCCGGCAGCGCGAAGCGCCGCCCCTCGAACTCGCCGCGCACGCGGAAGTCGAGGTACAGCGTGAAGCCGGCTACCAGCAGGGCGAGCGTGAGGAAGGCGAAGCGGAGGTAGCGCCAGAAGTTCGGGGGAAGGGACATCGGGGCCGCGATGCTCGAGTGTCGCTCTGCGGCGACACCGGCGGTGCCGGTCAGACGAGCGGTTGCAGCAGGCGCGCGGCCTCGGCGTGGTTTTCGCCCAGCCATTCGAGGGCGCGGCGGGCGCCGGCGCGGACCTTTGCGCGCATCGGCTTGCCCATCGCGCCGATCGCCTCCTCGAGCAGGAAATCCTGTTCCGGCGCGATCGCCGCGGCAAGCGCGGCGGCGTGGAAGGCGTCCTTGTCGCGTTTGGGATTGTCCGAGCCCGAGCGCAGCGCGTACACCGCAAGCTTGTGGACGCAGTATCGCCCCGCGTGGGGGACCGCGATGGGAACCACGCGGTCGCGCCCGATCAACACCGACTGCGTGGGCTGCTCGAGCAGGAATCCCAGATACGGCAACCCGACCGCGTGCGCCTTCAGCTCCGGGATTCTGACCGAGCGATAGGGCTCGCCCTTCGCCGGCACGAGCAGATCCACCTTGAGGGTCCTGCCGCGGACCTTGTAGGAAGTGGGCGGCGCGCCGCGCTTCAGCTGGGGCACTTCGTGAAACGGCAGACCCGTCTCGCGCAGCAGGCCC
>VBDM01000146.1:2610-3103 GCA_005881355.1 Betaproteobacteria bacterium | reverse complement strand
CAACGCGCCGAAAGCGTGCGAGCCGACCAGCAGCGCGCCGCCCCGGAATATGCCGGCGTTGAAGAGCCGCGCCACGGTCACGAGCGTCGAGTTGTCCGCGCCGTAGAAGCCGATCTTGCGCAGGTCGCGGCTCGCGCTCGAGAAAGCCGCCGCCGCGCGGATCTCGTCCGACACGGCCTCGAGGCGCGCGTTCGTCTCCCGCTCGCCTTCCGGGCCCAGGTAATCGGCGAGGCGCTTCCCGGCCGCGTCGTAGCGGTAGCGGTAAACGAAGCGGGAATTGCCGCGTCGCTCGACCTGGATCGCGCCCGGCGTCGCGAGCGGCACCTCGCGCTGCGCGAGCGCGAGCTCCTTCGCCTGCGCGTAGGCGGTGCGGAACGAAAGGCCGAAGCGCTTCAGACGGATCGTGGTCATGCGGGCCGGGGGTTGTGGAACAGAATCGTATTCTATTCCACAAAAGGATTGGGCGCGAGCCAGTCGCGCGTCGCCAAGATCG
>VBDM01000146.1:0-2581 GCA_005881355.1 Betaproteobacteria bacterium | reverse complement strand
ATCCGGCCGCGGCGGGGCGCTTCAATCTGAAATAGCACACCCTCTTGACAATATATGTAGATACATGTAAAATGCGCAACATTGACTGAATTGAGACCTCGCAAATGGCCTTGAAACTCCCCTGCTATTGCGCCTCGTTGAGGCAAGCAACGAGGGCGATTTCTCAGGAATACGATCGAGCGATGCGTCCGCTCAATCTGACGGGCACTCAATTCACCCTTCTGAGAATGCTCAACGAGCTTCCGAGTGCGCGCGTCAATGATCTCGCGGAGGCGCTCGCGATGGACCAGACCACCGTGTCCAGGACACTCGCCCTGATCAAGGACGCCAAGCTGATAGAGCGACAAGCCGGCGAAGACCGTCGCGAAGCGCGATGGGTGCTGACCGCAGCGGGACGAAAGAAGCTGCGAGAAGGCTCGCCGCTTTGGGAGTCGGCTCAGAGGCGCGTCGAGTCGCTCATAGGCGCGGATCAGGCCGAACGACTCAAGGACGCGGCGTTTCGGCTGACTCAAAAACTCGCCCGATAAAATTTTTTCCGCATAACTATGCATATACATATACCTTCTACTATGAATACTTTCTCCGAACCCAAACGAACCGCCGGTCTCGCCGCAGTCTTTGCGCTGTCCTTCTTCCTGGGCATCGGCTCGATGCTCGCCGGCTGCGCGAAAAAGCCCGAGGCATCGGCCAAACCCCGTCCGGTCAAGGCGGTTCGAATTGCAGCGGATGGTGACGCTACCCCGCTGACCTTCTCGGGCGAAGTCAGGGCGCGCTACGAGACGACGCTCGCTTTTCGCATCCCCGGAAAAGTCCTGTCGCGCCATGTGGACGTGGGCAACTCGGTAAAGAAGGGCCAAGTGCTTGCCCGGCTCGATCCGAGCGATTACCGGTTGGCGGCGCAGGCGCTCGCCGCTCAGCTTTCGGCCGCGCGAAAGGACAGGGACTTCGCCAAGGACGACCTCGATCGCTATCGCGATCTCCTCGAGCAGAAGCTCATCAGCCGGGCGGAGTATGACCGGCGGGAAACTTCATTCCATACCGCCAACGACCGGGTTGCCGCGCTCGAAGCGCAACTGAAGCAGGCGGAAGACCAAGTGGAGTACGCCGCTCTGCTTGCCGACCGGGACGCTGTCGTGACGGCCCTCTACATCGAGGCGGGACACGTCGTGACGGCCGGACAGCCGATCGTGGCGCTCGCGCAGCTCAACGAAAAGGAAATCGCGATCAGCGTCCCGGAGCACCAGCTTGCCGGAATCCGGGGTGAAAAAGATGCCACTGCGACTCTCTGGGCCGAGCCCGACAAGCCGCTGCCCGCGAGCGTGCGCGAGGTAGCGCCCAGTGCCGATCCTGCCTCGCGCACCTACGCCGTCCGAGTCCGTCTGAAAGATGCGCCTGCCTGGGTGCAGCTCGGCATGACGGCGTCCGTGTCTTTTAGAGGCACCGCCGCACCCCGCACGACGATACCGCTTCCAGCCTTATTCCAGCCGCAGGACCGCCCGGCCGACAAGCCGCGCGTGTGGGTCGTCAACGAGCAGACGCATACGGTGACCTCCGTACCGGTCCGCGTCGGCGAGATGGTCGGCGAGGAGCGGATCGTCGTCGAGGGCCTCGAGCGCGGGCAGCGTGTCGTCGTTGCAGGCGCAAGCAGGCTGCGCGAGGGGCAGTCGGTACGTATTCTGGACGAGGGCGGCTCGCTGACCTACGCAAGGCGAGGAAAAGGAACCCCGGCCCAGGCGGAAGCCGTCGAGGTGCCCACGCCGCCGCTCCAGCCCACAACCACTCGCGTGGCGCAAGAACGATGAATCGCTTCAACCTCTCCGAATGGGCGTTGCGGCATCAAGCCTTCGTCGGGTTCATGCTCGTGATGCTGATACTGGGCGGCGTCTTCGCGTACCTGCGCCTCGGTCAACGCGAGGATCCCGAATTCACGTTTCGCGTAATGGTGGTGAAGACGCTCTACCCCGGCGCCACCGCAAAAGAGGTCGAGGAGCAGGTGACCGACCGCCTCGAGAAAAAGATCCAGGAGTTGCCCTATCTCGACTATCTCCGGAGCTACTCTCGGCCGGGAGAATCGGAGATCTTCGTCACGCCGCGTCAGGACGTTCCGCCGCGGGAGATTGCGGACCTCTGGTACGAAGTGCGGAAGAAAATAGGAGACATCAAGCATACGCTGCCGCCGGGTGTGGTCGGCCCGTTTTTCAACGACGAGTTCGGCGATACCTACAGCGTCCTCTACGCCTTCTCCGGCGAAGGCTTCGGCTACGCCGAGCTGAAGGACTATGTGGATGAAGCTCGGCAACAGCTGCTTCGCGTTCCGAACGTCGAGAAGTGCGATCTCATCGGAACACAGGACGAGAAGATCTACGTCGAGTTCTCCGACAAGAGGCTTGCGCAACTCGGGCTCGACTCGGTGCAGGTCGGTGCGGCGCTCCAGGCGCAAAACAGCGTCGTGCCCGCGGGCACCGTTATCACGCCTTCGCGCAATGTCCCGCTGCGCGTGTCGGGCAAGTTCAACTCGATCGCCGAGATCGAAGCGCTCCCGCTTTATATAAACGGCAACACGTTTCGCGTCGGCGATGTC
>VBDM01000145.1 GCA_005881355.1 Betaproteobacteria bacterium | reverse complement strand
GGAAGTGCGCATTCGGTTGCCGATCGAATCCTCGGGCACGGACCGCGTGAAGCTCCTGGTCACTTCCCAGGGCTGCGCCGACGTCGGCGTGTGCTATGTGCCGCAGGTGCAAAGCGCAGAGCTTCGCCTCGCATCGGCAGAACGCGCGCGTTCCTCGATCTTCGGGAAAGACGAACCCCTCGCCTCCTCGCCCGGGCGCGCTGCCGATAGCGTGGCGAGCGACGAGACGCGCTTTGCCGGCGTGCTCGAATCCGGCCGCCTGTGGGCCGTCATGGCGGTGTTCTTCGGCGCGGGGCTGCTGCTCACGTTCACGCCCTGCGTGTTGCCGATGATCCCTATCCTGTCCGGAATCATCGTGGGCGAAGGCCGCGAGTTGACGCGCCGGCGCGCACTGCTCTTGTCGCTCGCCTACGTTCTCGGCATGGCCGTGGCCTACACCGCCATCGGCGTCGGAGCGGCGCTCTCGGGGAGCCTGCTCTCGGCCGCGCTGCAGAACGCCTGGGTACTGGGAGCGTTCGCGGCGGTCTTCGTGATGCTCGCCCTGTCGATGTTCGGCTTCTACGAGCTGCAGCTGCCATCCAGTTGGCACACGCGCCTCGCCGACGCGAGCAACCGGCTGGGAGGCGGCCACTGGGGCGCGGTGGCGCTCATGGGGGTGCTTTCGGCGGCGATCGTCTCTCCCTGTGTCGCGGCTCCGCTTGCGGGGGCGCTGCTCTATATCGGCCAGACCCGCGATACCGTGCTCGGCGGCGCGGGTCTGTTCTCGATGGCGATCGGCATGGGCGCCCCGCTTGTTCTGGTGGGCGTCTCAGGGGGCATGCTCCTCCCGAAGGCCGGCCACTGGATGCGCGCGGTCAAGGAGTTTTTCGGGGTGCTGCTTCTCGCGGTGGCGATCTGGATCATCGCGCCGGTGATCCCGGTCGCGGTTCAGATGTTGCTGTGGGCGGCGCTCTTCATCGGGTCCGGCGTGTTCCTTGGCGCGCTCGAACCGCTGCCGCACGGGGCCTCGGGCTGGTCGCGGCTTTGGAAGGTTGTCGGCATCCTCGCGCTGCTCGTCGGCGTCGCGCAGGGCATCGGCGCGCTCTCGGGGGCGCGCGATCCCCTGCGGCCTTTGGCCAGCGTCTTCGCGGAATCGTTCGAAGCGCGGCAGCCGGTGCGGTTCGAAACGGTCAAGCCCCCCGCCGATCTGGACGCGCGCCTGAAGACAGCGGGCAAACCGGTGCTGCTCGATTTCTACGCCGACTGGTGCGTGTCGTGCAAGGAGATGGAACGCTTCACCTTCAGCGACCCGCAGGTTCAGGCGCTCCTCTCGGGAATGACGCTGCTGCGGGCGGACGTTACAGCCAACTCGGCCGACGACAAAGCGCTGCTCAAGCGCTACCGCCTGTTCGGGCCGCCGGGGATCGTCTTCTTCGACGCGAGCGGCCGGGAAATCGAAGGGCTGCGCGTGATCGGCTACCAGCCGCCGGAGAAATTCATCAAGTCGCTCGATCTGGCAGCGAAGTACTAACCTCTCTCCTTCAGCCATCCTGCCGCGTCGAGCGCGAAATAGGTGAGTATGCCGTCCGCGCCGGCGCGCTTGAAACCGACGAGCGCCTCCATCACGCACTGCTTCTCGCTCAACCAGCCGTTCTTGAACGCCGCTTTCAGCATCGCGTACTCACCGCTTACCTGGTAGACATAAGTCGGTGCCTTGAACTCGTCCTTGACGCGCCGGACGATGTCGAGGTAGGGCATGCCCGGCTTCACCATCACCATGTCCGCCCCTTCCTGCAGGTCGAGCCCGACTTCCCACAGCGCCTCGTCGCTGTTGGCGGGGTCCATCTGGTAGGCGAATTTGTTTCCCTTGCCGAGATTCGCCGCGGAACCGACCGCGTCGCGGAACGGGCCGTAGAACCCGGAGGCGTATTTTGCCGAATAGGCCATGATGCGCGTGTGGATGAATTCCTTCGCCTCGAGCGCCGATCGGATGCGCCCGATGCGCCCGTCCATCATGTCGGAGGGCGCGACGATGTCGACGCCGGCGGCGGCCTGAACGAGCGCCTGCTCCTCGAGAATGGCAAGGGTCTCGTCGTTGAGAATGTAACCGCCCGAATCGATCACCCCGTCCTGGCCGTGGCTCGTATACGGATCGAGCGCCACGTCGGTCATGACGCCCAGCTCGGGAAAACGTTTTTTCAGCGCGCCGATCACCCGCGGGATCAGCCCATCGGGATTGGTCGCCTCTGCGCCGTCCGGGGTCTTCAGTGAAGGGTCGATCGCCGGAAAGAGCGCCATCACCGGCACGCCGAGCTTCAGGCAGCGCTCGGCCACCGGCAAAAGCTTGTCGGGCGTGTAACGCGACACCCCCGGCATCGAAGGGACGGGCTGGGTTCGGCCCTTGCCCTCGACCACGAAGACCGGATAGATCAGGTCGTCCGGGGTCAGCACGTGCTCGCGCATCAACCGGCGCGAGAATTCGTCGCGCCGCATGCGGCGCATGCGCACCGCGGGAAAGCTGCCGTAAACCTGCATGATTACTCCTTTTTTTCAAACAGATCAGTCGCTTATTCGGGCAACGCTGTGCGGCGGGAACCTTTCCGGCGGCGCGCCACTCCTATGCTTTAGGCGACTTCGGTCGTCTCCCGCTTCTCCTCCCTGAGCGGGGTGCCTTAAACCTTAAGGCATTTTGCCCCGGGCTGATTCCCCTTATAGCCCGGGGGTTTTTATTTCTCGACCCCTGGTCATGCCGGGGGTTTTCATCGCCGGCGCGGAGGGCGCCGGCGCGCTCGCGTCAAGCCACGTTCCGAGTACCGCTGCCGCCTCCTCGAGGCCGGAATTCTTGAGGCTCGAGAAAAGCTGGACGGAAATACTCGGCCCGAGGGCCGCGATTTCTCCTTCGACTCGGCGCAGGACTTTCTGCGCGGCAGCCCGCGACAGTTTATCGGCTTTGGTGAGAAGGATATGCACCGGCTTTCCGGTGGGGCGAAACCACTCGAGCAGGCGTCGGTCGAGCTCGGTGAGCGGGTGCCGCACGTCCATCACCACGGTGAGGCCGCGCAGGGGTGCGCGCTTCCGGAGATATGCGCCGAGCAATTTCTCCCAGGGTGCGCGCATCGCCTGGGGCAGCTTGGCGTAGCCGTAGCCGGGAAGATCGACGACGAATCGCTCCGGTCCCAGCGCGTAGAAGTTGATGAGTCGGGTGCGTCCAGGGGTTTTGCTCACGAATGCGATTCTGCGGCCCGCGAGCGCATTGATGGCGCTTGATTTGCCCGCGTTCGATCGGCCGGCAAAAGCGATTTCACGGGTACTCGCCGGGAGATGCGCGAGCTCGGCTGCGCTCTTGAAAAAGGCCGTATTGCGGAAAAGCGACATAGTTAAGGGAATCAGTTTTGCTAGAATATCAGCCTTTCGAGCGAAGATTCACGGGAGGAAACTGCATGAAACGAGCTTTGGCGCTTTTGGGTTTTTGGATTTGCGCCGGCTTCTCCCATTTTTCCGTCGGCGCCGCCGAGCCCGCCAAAGCCGATCCAGCCAAGGGCCAGAGCATCGCCAACAAGATTTGCGCGGCGTGCCACGGTGCCGACGGCAACAGTCCGACCCCCGCCAATCCAAAGCTCGCCGGTCAGATTCCGGAATACCTGCAGAAGCAACTCGCCAATTTCAAGCCGGCATCCGGGAAAAAGGCGGAGCGGGAAAACCCGATCATGGGAGGCATGGTTTCCGCTCTTTCCCTCGAGGACATGCGCGATGTCGCCGCGTATTACGCCGCGCAGCGGACCAAGCCGGGTGCGTTGAAGAGCAAGGACGCGCTCGAACTCGGCAGAAAAATCTGGCGCGGCGGGGATGCTTCGAAGGGACTTCCTGCGTGCGCCGCTTGTCACGGCCCGAACGGAGCGGGCCTCCCGGCGCAGTACCCGCGTCTGGCGGGGCAATACGCCGAGTACACCGAAGCGCAATTGAAAGCGTTCCGCGTCGGCGAACGCAGGAACGACGCGAGCAGGATGATGCAGGCGATTGCCGCGAAGATGGGCGATCCCGAGATCCGCGCGGTCGACGACTACATCGCGGGCCTTCGCTGAGCGTCGCGCTCGGCGAGAAAGTCTCCGCTGCCTTCAATTCCCGCCTCCGCGCCTCCACGGAATAGCGGGCGTGCGGCCCGTGTTTACACGCCCCGACCGACGGGCATGTCGGAGACCGTTCCCGTTTCCGCGGAATAAACGAGCCCATCTGCGCGTTTGTATCGCGGGTTTGCTTTTTTGGGAGGGAAGCAATGGGAAAAATTCACGCTCCACGCGAGGTAATTGCGACGTTTCCGCGGTCGGCCGCGAGGGGCGTTCCCGCGAAAACTCGCGGCGCGTTAGAATGCGGCCGAGCAAATGGACCGAAGTTCGATCACCGAGCACATCCCCCGTCTGCGGCGCTATGCCCGCGCGCTCGTCGGCGACCGCTATGTCGCGGACGATCTGGTTCAGGACACGCTGGAGCGCGCCTGGAACAAGTTCTATCTCTGGCGCCCGGGGAGCGACCTGAGAGCGTGGCTGTTCACGATCATGCATAACGTGTTCATAAATCAGGCAAGGCGCCGCCGCTACGAGATCGAGCAGTCGATGGAGGAAGTGCCTGCGGTCGCGGTTCGCGCGACCCAGGGCGAGCAACTCGAGCTGCAGGACGTCGACCGCGTGCTGCGGTCGCTCTCGCCGGAGCAGCGCGAAGTCGTGTTCCTCGTCGCGGTGGAGCAGCTGACCTACGAGGAGGTCGGCCGGGCGCTCGACATCCCGATCGGGACGGTCATGTCGCGCTTGTCGCGGGCGCGCGAACGCTTGCGGCAGTTGCTCGGCGGCCAGACCGTGGTGCCGCTGAAGGTCGTCAAGTGAGGCCTGTCACGGAGGCCGAACTGCACGCATACGTCGACGGCGCGCTCTCCGAGGGCGCTCGGGCCGAAATCGAGGCGTGGCTCGCTTCTCACCCGGAGGACGCGGAGCGGTTGCGCGCGTACGCCGAGCAGAACGCGATACTGCGTTCGCTCTACAACCCTGTGCTCGACGAGCCCGTGCCGGCGGTGCTGCTCGCCGTGCGCTCGCCGGCGTGGCGGAGCTACGCGGCGGTTGCGGCGATATTCGCGCTCGGGCTCGGGTTGGGCTGGACGGCTCGCGGGATGTTAATCACCCCGCAGACTGTGCCTGTGTCGCTTGCGCGCCAGGCTGCGACCGCGCACGTGGTGTACTCGCCCGAGGTTCGCCATCCCGTCGAGGTGAACGCCGACGAGGAAGAGCATCTCGTGAGATGGCTGTCCAGGCGCCTCGGCACGACGTTGAAAGCGCCGAAACTCGCGCCGCTCGGCTACGAGCTGGTGGGCGGTCGCCTGCTCTCAGGGCCTCAGGGACCGGTCGCGCACTTCATGTACCAAGACGCGCGCGGACAGCGCCTTACGCTGTACGTGTCCAGGCAAAGGGGAGAACCGCGCGACACCGCCTTCCGATTCAGCCAGGAAGACCGCGTGTCGGTGTTCTACTGGGTCGACGGCAATTTCGGCTACGCGCTTTCCGGCGAG
>VBDM01000136.1 GCA_005881355.1 Betaproteobacteria bacterium | reverse complement strand
CGACAACGACCGGCTTGTTCCAGTGCGAGACGACTCGCGGCACGTTCTTGCAGATGATGGGCTCGCGGAAGATCGTGCCGTCTAGAATGTTGCGGATGGTACCGTTCGGGCTGCGCCACATTTGCTTCAGCTTGAACTCCTTCACGCGCCCCTCGTCCGGGGTGATGGTGGCGCATTTCACCGCCACTCCGTATTTTCTGGTGGCGTTGGCGGCATCGATCGTTATTTGATCGCCGGTTTTGTCCCGCGCTTCGACGCCGAGATCGTAGTATTTCAAATCGACCTCGAGATAGGGAAGGATCAGCTTCTCGCGGATCATCTTCCAGATGATCCGCGTCATCTCATCGCCGTCCATCTCGACGATCGGGTTCCTGACCTTGATCTTGTTCACGAGAGACTCCCGCGGTTCGCTTCGGATGTAAGGATCTGCGCTACCCGGTGCAGCTAAGGTGGCGTAAAAAGGCGTGTTCTTGAGACGGCGCTATTATAGCGAATCGTTGCGGAAGTCCCCCCGCGGAAGCGATGATGAGAGCAACCGCGATTCTGCTCGTTGCTATCGCCGCAGCGAGCGCAAACGGTTTCGTCGCCGCCCACAGCACTCCCGCGCCTACCGGCACCGGGGGAGCGCAGCCCGGCGCGGAGGGAGCGCAGCCCGGCGCGAAGAGCAAGGCGCCCAATCCCGAGGCGGCCAGGAAGAAAGCCAGGGTCCCCAAGAAAACGAAGAAGGCAAAAGTCTTCAACTAGTTGTTGTTGCAAAAGAAATCGGCTCGCCGGGTTGCGCCTCCCGGCGGCTTTTCGTTACAATGCGCTCGCGCCTGTCAACCTCGCAACGCGAAGGGCGTTAGTGGGAGGGACTGGTCCCGAAGCAGAGGACTGGTCGCAACCCGATCCTTAACTCCATGGAGAGGAAAATATGAGGAAGCTGATTACCATCCTGGTGGCCGCTGTGTTCGCCGTTTCGAGCGGCGCGGCTCTGGCGATGTCCCATACCGGCGCCAAACCGGCGGACAAGAAGGAAGAGATGAAGAAGGGCGACAAGAAAAAGGGCGGCAAGAAGGCCGCCAAGAAGAAGGACGAAATGAAGAAGGACGAAATGAAGAAGTGATTCGCCCGTGGGCGAAAACGAAGGCAGGGTCTAAGCCCTGCCTTTTTTATTTCTACGCATGAGCCGGCTTGGCTTGAAAATCGGGGTTTGTGCAGGCGTCGTGGCGGCCGCGACCGCCTTTGCCCAGATGCCGACGGTGGAGCTTTCCGCCGGCATCCACCTCATTCGCGCCGAAGTGGCCTACACCTTCGAGACGCGGGCGCAGGGCCTCATGTTCCGCAAGGCGCTCGGTCCCAATGAAGGCATGTTTTTCGTGTTTCCTCGGGCTGAAATCTACTGCATGTGGATGAAGAACACCCTGATCCCGCTCTCGGTAGCTTTTGTCGACGAAAAAGGAAAAATCGTCAGTATCTCGGACATGCAGCCGCAAACCGAAACTTCGCACTGTGCGGCGGCTCCCGCCAAGTTTGCGCTCGAAATGCCCGCTGGCTGGTTCGCGAAGAAAGGCATCAAGTCCGGCACGACAATTCAGGGACTTGAGAAGGCTCCCGCCGCGCGCTAGCGCTCGCGCAAGAAAAAGCCGGCTGGCGTACGCCAGCCGGCTTTTTTGTCCTACTGAACTTGCTTCTACCCGAAGTACAGAGCGGTATGCGCCCCCGCCGCCATGAAGTACAGCATCGGGATGGAGAACATCGTATTGGTACGCGAGGCGAGGAAGGCCACGCGTCGCGCCTTGTTCTTTTGCTCGTCGCTTGCGGGGATGATGCCTAGGATCTTCTTCTGGTTGGGCCAGATGAGCCACCACACGTTGATCAGCATGATTGTACCGAACCAGGCACCGACTCCGATCGGGTAATACGCTTTGTTCAGGAAGAAAAACGCCTCGAGGAAATGCCGTCCGAGCAGCGCGGCGCCGGCAAGCCAGGTCACTACAGCCGCCCAGCGGAACCAGAACAGCGCGCGGGGCATTACGTGCTTGGAAATGCCGGCGGCGGTGCCGTCGGCCGCCGCCGCTTTCGCCGCTGCGACATTGACGAAGTTGAAGTAGTAGAGCAGGCCGATCCACATCACGCCCGCGAGCAGGTGGATCCAGCGAGAGATTGCAGGTACCCAGTCCATTGTCAGCCTCCTAGCGCGTGCGCGACGATCATGTGGAGGGCCAGGGTCAGGATCAGGCCGCAGATGACCGTGCCCCAGAGTGAATCAAGCGGATTTTTCATGGTCGTTCTCCCGATGGTCAGGGCCGCAATCGCGCAGCCCGCGTAATTCTCTGTCCAAAGTGAGCCCGTTTGCAAGCGCGAGTCGCCGAAAAGCCACGATCCGGCGCGGGTTTGATGCCGTATGCTCAGTCTTTCGCGGCGATGCGCGCTCGGGCGCGCCCTTTGGCGAAGCGCAGAGTCACCGAGTCCCCGACGGCCAACGCAGCGCTGTCGCGCACGATGCCGCCGTCCAGATTGTGCACGATGCTGTAGCCGCGCTCTAGCACCGCGGCCGGATCCAGGTGTGCGAGGCTCGCCGCGGCGCGCGTGCAATCGGCGGCGGCCCGTGCGACGCGCGCGCGCGCTGCCGCGCGCACCCGGTGTATCGCTTGCACCCACCTCGCCGAGAGCTCGTCGAGATGGGGCAGCCGCGCCCGGCTGCGCTGCAAAAGGGCGGCAATCCGCCATCGCCGCTCCGCGACTATCCGGGCAAGGGCTTGTCCGAGTCTTGCCCGCAGCTGGCCCAGCAGCTCGCTCTGGGCCTGCAGCCTAGCGCCGGGGTGGACCAGCCTGCGCGCGAGGTGGTCGACATGCAGCATGCGGCCCTCGAGCTCGTGCCGGGCCCGTGACCCGACGCGTGCCGCCAATCTGGAAATGACGTGGAGCAGCTGGGCGCGTTCCGGGCTGACCACTTCGGCCGCGGCTGTCGGTGTGGGCGCGCGCCGGTCGGCGGCGAAGTCGGCGATTGTGAAGTCCGTCTCGTGGCCGATGCCGGTGACGACCGGAATCGAGCACGCGCGAATGGCGCGCGCGACGATTTCCTCGTTGAACGCCCACATGTCCTCGATGCCGCCCCCGCCGCGCACCAGCAACAGGACATCGCACTCCCCGCGCCGGCCGGCGGTGCTGAGCGCGGCTGCGATTTCCTCCGCCGCGCCCTCGCCCTGGACCCTCGCCGGGAAGAGGATGACCACGACTGACGGGTCACGCCGCCTCAGCGTCGTGAGCACATCCCGCAGGGCTGCTGCTTCCCGCGAAGTAACCACGCCGATCGTGCGCGGGAAAGGGGGCAGCCGCCGCTTCTTTTGGGCTTCGAACATGCCCTCCTTCCCGAGCCTCTCGCGAAGCCTCAGGAAAGCCTCGAACAGGGCGCCGCGTCCGGCGCGCCGCATGGTTTCGACGTTGAGCTGGAAATCGCCGCGCGGCTCGTACAGCGTCACGAGCACCTGCGCTTCGACTTGCATCCCGTCGTGCGGCAGCCACTCGAGGCCCCGGTGTCGTTGCCTGAACATGACGCAGCGCGCTTGCGCGTGCTCGTCTTTCAGGACGAAATAGGCGTGTCCAGACTTGGCGGTGGTGAAATTGGATATCTCGCCGGCGACCCAGAGCAGCGGATAGCGATGCTCGAGCAGATCCCGGACGCTGCGAATGAGGGCTGAAACGGTGAGAATTTCCCGGGCAGACGGCGTGGAAACCCGCGCCAGTGCTTGTTCTGCGCGCATCGGCCGATTGTAACCTATCCACAATGGGCGCCCCGCCGATTCGGCTCCCTATGAGCGGATCAGACAAAGGCCGAAGTAAGGGGTGTAACCTATTGAGCAGAAATGGTAAAAATCCAAGTTCAAGTTTTCATCAGGGGTGGAAAAAACCTTTTGCACGATTCACTTACGCACGCTTTTCTACGGGTATGCACAACCTTATCCACAGTATTTGTGGATAAGGGCTGGACGTCGGCCGCGCACCTCGGCGTCCGCAGCCGCCCTCGATTTTTTCCAGGCCCGAGCGGCGCATCTTCTTGAACGTATTCTGCCTTGCCGAATCGCCGGTCGCAGGCTAAAGTGTGCGCGTTTTGCGTCCGACCCGGAGAACGCTGTTGTTCGCAATCATCCAGGCCGCGGGCTGGCCGATCTATTTTCTCCTCGCCGCATCGATCATCGCAGTTGCCCTCATCATCGAGCGGTTCATCATTCTCCGCAGAGAAAAAATCGTGCCGAGCGGCCTTCTGGAACGGGTGCTCGCCGCTTACGAGAAGCAGGGCGTGAGCGAAGAGATGCTGGAGAGGCTCTCGCAGGATTCCCCGCTGGGTCAGGTGCTCGCTTCCGGCTTGCGCAATCACAAGAGTCCGCGCCAGGTCATGAAGGACGCCGTCGAGGAAGCCGGCAGCGCCGTGGCGCACGAGCTCGAGCGCTTCCTGACGACGCTCGGCACCATCGCCACGATCAGCCCCCTCATGGGCTTGTTCGGCACGGTGGTCGGCATGATCGAGATTTTCGGCTCGCAGTCGCCTTCCGGGTCCAACCCTCAGCAGCTCGCACACGGCATTTCCGTGGCGCTGTACAACACGGGGTTCGGCCTGGTGATCGCGATTCCGGCGATGATCTTTTTCCGCCACTTCCGCGGCCGGGTCGAGACCTTCGTGATCGAAATGGAGCAGCAGGCGGCGCGGCTGGTCGACGTGGTCCACGGCGAACGCTTCGACTTCCAGCAGCCACCGCACACCCAGGCATGAGGTTTGCCCGCAAGCCCAAGGAAGATCCGGAAATCAACCTGATTCCGATGATCGACGTGCTGCTGGTGATCATCATTTTCCTGATGCTGACCACGACTTATTCCAAGTTCGCGGAGCTGCAGATCAACCTGCCGAGCGCCGACGCCGAAAAGCAGCTGGAGCGCACCAACGAGATCAACGTTGCGATCAGCTCCGGCGGGCAATATCTGCTGCAGCGAAAGCCGATCCAATTCCGGGATGTTCCGAGCCTCGCCGAAGAACTCCGT
>VBDM01000135.1 GCA_005881355.1 Betaproteobacteria bacterium | reverse complement strand
GTTCGCCGTGATCGAGATCATGCGCGTGGAATCGATCACCCGCCACGCGGGCTCGCGCCCGCCTTTTACGACGAACGAGACGATGGCGCCTCCGGAGCGCTGCTGGCGCATTGCGAGCGCGTGCTGCGGGTGGGACGCGAGCCCCGGGTAGTACACGCGCTCCACGCGCGGATGGGACTCGAGCCACTGGCCGAGCTCGAGCGCGCCCCGCGATTGCGCCTCCATCCGGATCCTGAGCGTCTCTATTCCTTTCAGCAGCACCCAGGCATTGAAGGGCGAGAGGCTGGGGCCCGCCGTGCGCAGGAAGGAAAAGATCGCATCCATCACCTGGCCGTTCGGGCCGAGCACCGCTCCGCCCAGCACCCTGCCCTGACCGTCGAGATACTTGGTGGCCGAATGGATCACCAGGTCAGCGCCCAGCTCGAAGGGCCGTTGCAGGGCCGGCGTGCAGAAGCAGTTGTCGACTGCGAGCAGCGCTCCTCCGTCCCGGGCGATTTGCGCAAGGGCCGAAATATCGAAAACTTCGGTCAGCGGGTTGGACGGCGTCTCGAGGAACAGCAAGCGCGTGTTCGGTTTCATCGCGGCGCGCCATGTCGAAGGCTGAGTGCCGTCCGCGTACGCCGTCTCGATTCCGAACTTGGAAAGGACGGTGCTGAACAATTGCACGGTCGCGCCGAAGACTCCGGAGGAGCACACGATGTGATCTCCGCCTTTTAGCGTGGCCATCGCGGTCGCCAGAATGGCCGACATCCCGGAGGCGGTCGCCACGCAGGCCTGCGCGCCTTCGAGGGCCGCGAGCCGCTCCTGGAACGCGGTCACGGTGGGATTGGTGAAGCGCGAGTAGATGTTCCCGGGCGCGTTGTTGCAGAAACGGTCCGCGGCTTGCGCGGCGTTCTCGAACACGAAGCTTGAGGTGAGGTAGAGCCCCTCGGAGTGCTCGTTGAACTGGCTGCGGTGGATACCCGAGCGCACCGCCAGCGTTTCGATGTCGTAGTTCTGCATGTGAAATTCCCGAATAAAAAAACCCGTCCAGCTTCGCTAAGACGGGTCTTCACCACGCTTTAGCCGTATTTATTATGCGCCCGCAAGCTGTTGATCAAATCGGCGCAGATGGCACCTTACTATCCCGGTGCGGGGATGTCAAATCGTTACACGGCGTTAAGATCGAGCTGGTTGTTCTCGGCTTCCTCTTCGCCTTCCTGCCTGCCGGCGTCGCGCTGCCGCTCGACCGAGGCGAGGTACTCGCTGGTCACGTCTCCGGTGATGTACACGCCGTCGAAGCACGACGTTTCGAACTGGGTGAGCTTCGGATTGACCGCGCGCACCGCGGCCTTGAGCGCGTCGAGGTCCTGGTAGATGACCGCGTCCGCCCCGATCTCGCGCGCGATCTGCTCCTCGTTCCGCCCCGTGGCGATAAGCTCGGCGCGCGTCGGCATGTCGATGCCGTAGACATTGGCGAACCGCACCGGCGGGGCGGCGGAGGCAAAAAACACCTTGTTCGCCCCCGCTTCGCGCGCCATCTGGACGATTTCGCGGCCCGTCGTTCCACGCACGATCGAGTCGTCGACGATCAGGACGTTCTTGCCCTTGAACTCGAGCCCGACGACGCTGAGCTTCTGGCGAACCGATTTCTTGCGGATCGTCTGGCCGGGCATGATGAAGGTGCGGCCGATATAGCGGTTGCGGATAAAGCCCTCTCGATACGTCACGTTGAGGCCATGAGCCAGCTCGAGCGCGCTCGGCCGGCTCGTATCGGGAACCGGTATCACCACGTCGACATCCAGCCGGGGCATCGTGCGCTTGATCTTCTCCGCAAGATGCCGGCCCATGTGCAGCCGGCTCTCGTACACCGAGACCCCGTCGATCACCGAATCGGGGCGGGCCAGATAGACGTACTCGAAGATGCAGGGCGCGCTCACCGGCTTCGCCGCGCACTGACGGCTGTGGAAGGTTCCGCCTTCGTCGATGAAAATGGCTTCTCCGGCCTGAACGTCGCGCACCAGCTCGAAGCCGAAAGCGGTGAGCGCGACGCTCTCGGAGGCGACCAGGTATTAGGGTCCCCCATCCGCGTGATTGCGGCCGAACACGAGCGGCCGGATCCCGAACGGGTCGCGGAAGGCGAGCAGCCCGTATCCCGCGATCAAGGCCACCACGGCATAGGCGCCGCGGCAGCGCCGGTGCACGTTCGCCACCGCCGTGAAGATGGTCTCGGGATCGAGCTTCTGGCCCTTCGACGCGAGCTCGAGCTCGTGCGCGAGAACGTTGAGCAGCACCTCGGAGTCGGAGTTGGTGTTGATGTGGCGCAGGTCCTGGCGGAACATCTCCTGCTTCAGCGCCCCCGAATTGGTCAGGTTGCCGTTGTGTCCGAGGACGATCCCGAACGGGGAATTGACGTAGAAGGGCTGGGCTTCCGCAGCGTTGAACGCCGAGCCCGCGGTGGGATAGCGGCAGTGCGCGATTCCGGTACCGCCCGAAAGCGAGCGCATGTTGCGCGTGCGGAACACGTCGCGCACCATCCCCGGCCCCTTGTGCATATGGAACATCTTGTGTTCCGAGGTGACGATGCCGGCCGCGTCCTGGCCCCGGTGCTGCAGCAGCAGCAACCCGTCGTAGAGCAACTGGTTGACGGGCGTTTTTGCGACGACCCCGAGAATGCCGCACATGGGTGTTATCCCCGATATCTCAGCCGGCGCGCCAGACCCTCGGGCAGGTAGGGCCGCAAGGCCTGCGCCGCAGTCTCGAACGGCCTTGAAAGGAGCGCGTTGCTCCAGAAAGGTTCGCGCGGGAGCGGGGTCAATCCGGCAAGCACCACTGTCACGAGCACGATGACCAGTCCTCTCACCAATCCGAAAACCCCTCCAAGGGCCCGGTCCGCGGGAGCCAGCCCGGATGCGCGCACGGCGGACGAAAGCGTGAGCCCGGCAATCCAGGCGATCGCGAGCACGCTGGCGAACACTAGCAGGAAACCGATCAGGCCGCTCATCAGCGGGCTCAGGCTTTGCGGCAGAAGCCCCGCGACATGGCCGCCGAAAAACATCGCCAGTATGAATCCGCCCACCCATCCCCCGAGCGAGATCATCTCGCGCACCAGGCCCTGAAACAGGCTGAGCACCACCGATACGACGAGGATCAGCAGCACGCCGAAGTCGAACCAGGTCATCGCTGCGCCACCTGTCCGACCTCGAGGCCGAGCGCCTTTAGTTTGTCGCGCGCCTTTTCCGCGGCGTCCCGGCTCGTGAAGGGCCCGGCGCGCACGCGCGTGTGCTCGCCCTGAGGGCTCTTGAGGCTTTCGGTATAGCTCTTGATGCCCGCGGACGCTGCCCTGTCCTGCACCTGCTTCGCGTTGTCGGGATTGCTGAAAGCGCCGAGCGGGACGATATAGGCCTCGTCGTTGAGAAGCGCCTGGGCGCGTCTCGCCTCCGCCACCTTCGTCTTCCCGCGTTCCTTGTCCGTTGCCGTTCCAACGCTCCCCTTGGATGCGCGAGCCTGTGGTGCGGGTTCGGCTACCTTGGACTCCGGTCGTGCCGTGGCGTTGTCTTCCGCGGCTTTCCGCGGCGCCGCGGGGGGAGGGGACAGCGGCGGAAGAACCCGGGTGTTGAAAGGCCCGCCGTCCCGGCTCGGAATCTCCACCGTGATCGCCTGCGTGACCGGTCTGGGCTCCTGGTCCAGAAGGACGGGCAGGATTACGACAGCAAGCACCACCAGCGCGACGGCCCCGACCAGCCGGCGGCGCGCGCGGCGCTTAAGCAAGGCGGCGTCATCTGCCAATCTGAGGGACCCTAAAATAGGTGCGAATCGCGCCGCCGGACCGGCCGTGTGCGGATGCTGCCTGCTGGAAAGACTGATATCTGCCGATCATGAGACGCTGCCGAAATGTCCGATCGGACCTCCTCAACACCCTTGCCGCACCCCCCGGATCGCGGTCCGGGAGGCCTCGATCGCCTGCATGACTTCGGCTACGGTGTGGAACGATCCGAACACCACGATTCTATCATTTTCGTTTGCCCGCTCCGTCGCGGCGGCATAGGCTTCGCGAGGATTATCAAAGCAGGAGACCTTGCCTGCCGCCCCGGCGCTCGCTAGGGCATCGGCCAGCACCTGGGCGCTCGCACCGCGCGGCACCGAGAGGCCGGCTGCGAGCCAAGTCGAAATCGCACCTTTCACCGCCCGGCAGACGCTGCCGATGTCCTTGTCCCGCAACATGCCGAACACGGCATAGGTCTCCGGATAAAACCCCATGTCGGCGAGGTTCTCCGCGAGCACTGCCGCCGCCTGAGGATTGTGCGCGACGTCCAGCACCACGGCCGGTCGACCTGGAAGCACCTGGAACCGCGCCGGAAGGTCGACTTGCGCAAGTCCGTTGCGGATGTCCTGCATTCCGACGGGGAGACGCACGCGCAGCGCGTCGAGCGCCGCGAGCGCCGCGCTCGCATTCGCGAGCTGGCGCGCGCCTCTCAGGGCCGGATACGCAAGCCCGGAACGGCGCCCACCCGGCCCCCAGAACATCCATTGCTGCCCCTGCCGCTGGTATCCGAAATCCCGGCCGATCAGCCGGAGATCCGCGCCGATGGCGCTCGCCTTGTCGCGCACGCGGCGCCTATGCTCTCGCGCGTATCGCCGAGATAATCCATGTGATCGAGCGCGACGGAGGTCAGCAACGCGCAATCGCAGTCGAAGACGTTGACGGCGTCCAGGCGTCCGCCGAGGCCGACCTCCAATATCGCGGCGTCGAGCGGCTCGGCCGCGAAAATCACCCAGGCAGCCAAAGTACCGAACTCGAAGTACGTGAGCGGGATGTCGCCCGCTTTTTCGACTCGCGCACGCTCGACCGCTTCGAACGCTTCGCATAAGCGCGCATCTGCGACGGGCACGCCATCCAGACGAACGCGCTCGTTGTACCGAAGGAGGTGCGGCGAAGTATAAAGACCGACCTTATAGCCGGCGGCGAGCAGAATCGCCTCCAGCATCGCGCAGGTCGAGCCTTTCCCGTTGGTGCCGGAGACGGTGAAGACTGCCGCCGGGCTCGATTCTCCGAGCGCCTCGCGCACTTTCGCCACCCGTTCCAGGCCGAGCTCGATGGATTTCGGGTGGATGCGCTCGATGTACTCGAGCCACTCCGCGAGGCTCTGTACTGGCATGAAGCGATCGCGGACGGTTCAGTTTGCGGCGGGAAGCTGCCGCAGCAGGAGAGTAAGGAGGCTTGCGAGCTTGTCGCGCATCTGGCGCCGGTCGACGATCATGTCGATCGCGCCCTTCTCGAGCAGGAATTCCGCCCGCTGAAATCCCTCGGGGAGCTTCTCGCGCACGGTCTGCTCGATGACCCGCGGCCCGGCAAAGCCGATGAGAGCGCGCGGCTCGGCGATGACAACGTCGCCGATCATGGCGAAGCTCGCCGACACGCCGCCCATGGTCGGGTCGGTCAGCACGGAGATGAACGGAAGCTTGCGCGCGGACAGCTGAGTGAGAGCCGCGGTGGTCTTGGCCATCTGCATGAGCGAAAAGAGCCCTTCCTGCATGCGCGCGCCGCCCGTCGCGGTGACGCACACGAGCGGCAGGTGCTGGTCGAGGCACACGTGCACGCCGCGCACAAAACGCTCCCCTACGACCGATCCCATCGATCCCCCCATGAACTCGAACTCGAAAACGGCGACGATCAGCGGCACGTTCTTGATGGCACCCTGCATCACGATCAGCGCGTCGGTTTCGCCGGTCTCCTTCTCGGCCTCTTCGAGCCGGTCGGGATAGCGCTTGTCGTCCTTGAATTTGAGGCTGTCCACCGGCGCGACCTCGGTACCGATCTCGAAACGCCCCTCCGGATCGAGAAGCAGGTCGAGCCGCGCCCGCGCCCTGACGCGGTTGTGGTAGCCGCATTTCGGGCAGACGCTGGCGTTTTTTTCCAGGTCGGTCGCGTACAGCACCGCCGCGCACGAGGGGCACTTGCTCCACAGGCCTTCTGGAACGTTCTTCTTCGCGCCCGTTCCGGTGCGGTTGATCTTGGGCGGAAGCAGCTTCTGCAGCCAGCTCATGCGTCGATCGCCCGGCGAAATTCCCTGAGCAGCGCCGCCCCTTTCTCCACGCAGGTCTTGGGGGAAGCCTGTTCGATTTCCTGGATGATGCGGCTGCCGATCACCACGGCGTCGGCGACGCGCGCCACAGCGCGCGCGGTGTCGCCGTCGCGGATGCCGAAGCCCACGCCGACCGGGAGCTTCGTCCTGACGCGAATTGCCGGCAGCTTCGCCGCAACGTCCTCGAGATCGAAGTGTTTCGCCCCGGTGACGCCGCGCAGCGACACATAGTAGATGTAACCGCTCGCGAGCTTCGCCACCTTCTCGATGCGTGCCTCGGTCGAAGTCGGAGCGAGCAGAAAAATCATGTCTATGCCCCGCTCGCGCAGCATCGCGGCGAGTTCCGCCCCCTCCTCGGGAGGGTAATCGACCACCAGCACGCCGTCCACGCCGGCTTGCCGTGCGGCGTCGACGAAAGCTTCCAGTCCCATCGCCTCGATCGGATTGGCATACCCCATCAGAACGACCGGAGTCTCCTTGTCGCGCCTGCGGAATTCCCCGACGAAGGCAATCACCCGGTCCAGCCCGACATGGTTTTTCAGCGCCCGCTCGCTCGAACGCTGGATCACCGGACCGTCGGCCATGGGATCGGAAAATGGCACGCCCAGCTCGATCACGTCCGCCCCCGCCTCGGCGAGCGCGTGCATGAGCGGAACCGTCACCTCCGGCAGGGGATCGCCCGCGGTGACATAGGGGACGAGGGCCTTTCGGCGCTGCCGCGCAAGCTTCTCGAAGGTCGACCGGATACGCGACATCGCTGGATTCACAACGCCGCGGATGTCGGGCTCGCCGCGACCGCGGCCCCGGCGTCCGGCTCGCCGAGGCGAGCAATGCGCCGCCTGGCAGTAGCGCAGTATTCCGGATTGATCTCGAATCCGATGTAACGCCGATGGTGTCTGAGGGCAGCGACCGCGGCCGTGCCGCTTCCCATGAACGGATCGAGCACGGATCCGTCCGGCGGGCAGCTCGCCAGCACCATGCGCTCGACGATCTCGAGAGGCTTCTGGGTCGGATGATCCTCGCGCTCCGGGTCCTGCCGGTGAATCCGCGTCACGCTCCATAGGTCCTTGGGGTTGTAGCCGACCTCGAGCCATTTCTTGCCGACGAAGATCGAGCGCGTGCGCGCGCGCTTGGTCACAGGATCGTAGGGAATGCGCACATTGTCGATGTCGAAATAGTAGTCGCGCGAAGCGGCGAACAAACCGATCGTGTCGTGCACGGAGGAAAACTTGCGAATGCTGCCGCCCATGCTAGGCACCTTGCGGTCCCAGATGATCTCGTTCACCATGAGAAGGCGCGTCTTGAGATAGCTGAACACTTCGGGGCTGTACTGCCAGGTAAGAAACACGTAGAGACTGCCGCTCGGCTTGAGCTTCGGAATCACGGCGTCGATCCAGCGGCGGCTGAAATCGAGATACGCTTCCCCGCTCAGGCGGTCCGAATCGTTCCCGTAATCCTTGCCGAGGCCGTAAGGCGGATCGGCTATGACGAGATCGACGCTCGCCTCGCGCACGCGGCCGATGGACCCGAAAACATCCTCGTTGAGCAGCGTAGCGCGCGCTTCGCTCAAAACCGGATTCCCGCTTTTTCCGCAACCGTATGCATATCCTTGTCGCCTCGCCCCGAAAGGTTGACGAGCAGGATCTTGTCCCTCGCAAGCGCGGGTGCGAGCTTTGCCGCGTAGGCCAGGGCGTGCGCGGACTCGAGCGCGGGGATGATGCCCTCGCAATGGCACAGATCGCTGAATGCCGCGAGTGCGTCCGCGTCGTCCACCGTGACGTACTGGGCCCGGCCGGTGTCCTTGAGCCAAGCGTGCTCGGGGCCCACGCCGGGATAATCCAGGCCCGCCGATATCGA
>VBDM01000134.1 GCA_005881355.1 Betaproteobacteria bacterium | reverse complement strand
GGTGGTCGCTTTCGTCGGCTTCGTCGGCGCCTGGACCCAGGCGGCGCTCGGTCCCGAAGCGCTTGCTCTCGCGGGGTGCGCGGGTGCGGTCATCGCGACGTTCTTCACTTTCCTGCCCTCTTTTCTTTTTATCCTCCTCGGCGGCCCGCTGGTGGAATCCACGCACGGGAATCTGCAGTTCACCGCGCCGCTCACGGGAATCACCGCGGCCGTCGTCGGCGTGATCCTCAATCTCGCCGTGTTCTTCGCTTGGCACGTGTTCTGGCCGGAAGGGTTCTCGGGCCGGTTCGAGTGGTTCTCCGTGCTGGTCGGCCTCGCGGCAATCATCGCGCTGTGGCGCTACAGGGCCGGCATGATCCCCGTGATCCTCGCGTGTGGAGCGGCCGGACTGATCTTTCGGCTGATCGCGGGCTGAAACGCGAAACGGCCGCTGCAAAACAAAAAGGGCGCCGTTGGCGCCCTTTGTCTTTGACGCGGGAGATCAGTCAGCTCTTCTGGATCACTTCGCACGCGATGCGCGCGCCGGCGTTGCCGGTCGGCTGGGTCTTGAAGTCGTCCTGTTGGCCGTCCTGCTATTTCTTGGAGCAGCCTTGGCCGTAGCGGGCAGCCCCCTGATCCCCTTGTTCTTGCGATAGTTCGCGGCGGCCCTGTCCTGCGCCTTGCCGAGCATATCCGCGTCCTTCTTCGCGGTGTCGTCCGCCTTCTTCTTCGCTTCCGCCGCTTTTGCCGCATCGACCGGGGCCGGAGGCAGCTTCGCCCAGACCACACCTGCAGTCGCGGCCATCGCCACGCTCATTATCAGGATCCGAATATTCATGGCGTTTCCTCTTCTCAGTGCTGAGCCTGCGGCGCGCCCGGCTGGCCGGCGGCCGTTGCGGCCTTGACCTTCCCGGACTTGACGTCGTTGTACCAGTACTCGTGGTGCTCCTTCGCCCAGGCCTCGTCCACGTAGCCGTAGCGCATCGACTCGTATGCCCCTGCCACGCCGATGGTGCCCATGTAGATGTGGCCGAGCGCGAGCGCCATCACCGCGCACGCCGAGATCGAGTGGACGACATTGGCTTCGATCATCACCGCGCGCACCTGATCGAAGTTGGGGAAGTTCAGCACGAGGCCGCTTGCGCTGACGACGATGCTGAGCACGACCACGCCTATCCAGAACCAGACCTTCTCGCCCGCGTTGAACCGGCCCGAGGGAACATGCGTTCCGCCGAACATGCCGCCGGCGCTCAGAAACCATTTGAAGTCGTATGTTCTGGGCAGATTGTCCTTGATGTAGATGACGATGAACACGAGGAGGCTCAGGGCGAACAACGGCCCTACGAAGTTATGCAGATGCTTGGACAATTGCGTGAGCCACGCGAACAGCGCGTAGCCGATCACCGGAAGCAGCACGTATTTCCCGACGAACATGATGAGGCCGGTCACGCCGAGAACGGCGAAGCTGATCCCCATCACCCAGTGCGCGTAGCGCTCGAGCGCAGTGAAGCGTTCGATCAGCCGGCCGGTCGGGCCGGAATGCAGCTTCACCGCCCCTTTGCGCCAATGGAAAACGCCGATGGCAGCCGCGATCAAGGCGATCAGCCAGCCGCCGACCGGAGTGATCCACGCGTTGCGCAACTGCCTCCAGGTCTCTCCGTACGTCTGAACCAGCACGCCCGTCTCGCGGCCCTGGACCGAGGTGTACTCTTCCTTCCCGGAGCGCACCTCGCGCCACACCGGAGCGTTGTTGTAGGGCTGCGTCTGCGCGCGCTGCTGCTGGTTTTCTCCCTGCTGCTGCGCGACCGAGGTACTCCCGAGCGGCAGAACGAGAGCCAGTACGACGGCGAAAAAAAGCCCCCAAACCGCAAACGGTTTCATGAGCCGTGCTCCTTTATTCCGCCCGGGTGTATTCGTTCTGGGCGAGGTTGCGGGTTCTGACGGCGGCCTCCCAGCCGGCCTTGTCGCCCTTACCCCACGTCGAAGTGGTGTAAAGGCTCGCGGCTGGGTCGTTTTCCCAGGGTTTGGTGTCCGGCTTGCCCTGGTACTTGCCCTGCTTGTAGACGATCACCTGCTCGCGCTCGCCGCAGGCCGCAATGCCGAACGCGACGAGGAGCGCGGCACCCGTCAGGATGAGCGTGCGGGCCGCTGTCATGACTTCGCCCCTGCCGCAGCGGCCTTCCGGTCGGGCTTGCCGTAAGACCCGCTGGCGGTAGATGTCGGCGATGACGTCGCCGTCGCCGCCAAGGAGCGCCTTGGTCGAGCACATTTCGGCGCACGCCGGGAGCTTGCCCTGCGCCAGGCGGTTCGAGCCGTATTTCGCGAACTCCTCCTTGGAGAGATCCTTCTCCGGGCCCCCCGCGCAGAAGGTGCACTTGTCCATCTTGCCGCGCAGGCCGAAGGCGCCCGCCTGCGGGAACTGCGGCGCGCCGAACGGGCAGGCGTAGAAGCAGTAGCCGCAGCCGATGCACAGGTCCTTGTCGTGCAGCACCACGCCTTCGTCGGTGCGGTAGAAGCAGTCGACCGGGCACACCGCCATGCAGGGCGCATCCGAACAGTGCATGCAGGCGACCGAGATCGACTTCTCGGCGCCGACGATCCCGTCGTTGATCGTCACCACGCGGCGCCGGTTCACCCCCCAGGGCACCTCGTTCTCGCTCTTGCAGGCGGTCACACAGCCGTTGCACTCGATGCAGCGCTCGGCGTCGCAAAGGAATTTCATTCTGGCCATGGTTGTCTCCTCCTATGCCCGCTCGATCTGGCACACGGTCGTTTTTGTTTCCTGCATCATCGTCACCGAGTCGTAGCCGTAGGTCGTGGCGGTGTTGACCGCCTCGCCGCGCACGATCGGCGCCGCTCCCTCCGGGTAGTAGGGCAGCATGTCCTTGCCCTGCCACCATCCCGAGAAATGGAACGGGATGAAGGCGTGGTCCGGACCGACCCGCTCGGTAACCTGCGCCTTCACCTTGAGTCGCGCGCCGGTCGGCGTCTTCACCCAGACGTACTCGCCGTTCCTGATGCCGCGGTCGTTCGCAGCCTTGGGATTGATCTCGACGAAGTTGTCCTGCTGCAGCTCGGCGAGCCACGGATTGGAGCGCGTCTCCTCGCCGCCGCCCTCGTACTCGACCAGCCGCCCGGAGGTGAGGATGATCGGGAACTGCTTGCCGATGTTCTTGTTTTTTTCCTGGACCGACTTGTACAGCGTCGGCAGGCGCCAGAACGCCTTCTTGTCGTCATGAGTCGGATACTTGTCGATGAGGTCCGGCCGGATGCCGTACAGGGGCTCGCGGTGTTTCGGAATGCCGTCGGGGAAGTTCCACACGATCGCCCGCGCCTTGGCGTTCCCGAACGGGTGGCAGCCGTGGTTTTTCATCACGACGCGCTGGATGCCGCCGGACAGGTCGGTTTTCCAGTTCTTGCCTTCGGCTTCCTTCCTTTCCTCGTCGGTGAGCTCGTCCCACCAGCCGAGCTTCTTCAGCAGCACGTGGTCGAACTCCGGGTAGCCGGTGGTGATGTCCGCGCCCTTGGAGTACGAGCCATCCTCGGCGAGCAGGTTGATGCCGTCCTTCTCCACGCCGAAGTTGGCGCGGAAATTTCCGCCGCCGTCCATGACGTGCAGATGGGTGTTATAGAGCACCGGCGAGCCGGGATGCTTGAGGGCGGCGTTGCCGAAGCACGGCCACGGCAGCCCGAAGTAGTCGCCGTCGAGCACGTAGCCGGTCTTCGCGTCCTTTCGAACACCTGCATGTTGCGCATGTGGGCCTGCAGCCGCTCGGGAGACTGGCCCGTGTAGCCGATCGTCCAGCTGCCGTTGTTGAACTCGCGGGTGATGTCCTCGATATCCGGCTCGTCGTCCTTCACCTTGATGTTCTGCTTGCCGTCCTTCTTGCCGACCAGCTGGTCGGCGAATCCGAGCTTCTTGGCAAACAGGTACATGATGGTCTGGTCGGGCTTGGACTCGAACAGCGGCTCGATCACTTTCTCGCGCCACTGCACCGAGCGGTTCGACGCCGTCACCGAGCCCGAGGTTTCCAGCTGGGTCGCCGCCGGCAGCAGATACACGGCGCGGTTCTTGTTCGGCTCGTAGCCTTCCGCCGGCATCGCCGCCATCGCGGCGGTGGCCGACGGGTAGGGATCGACCACGACCAGCAGGTCGAGCATGTCCATCGCCTTTTTCATCTCCAGACCGCGCGTCTGGCTGTTCGGCGCATGGCCCCAGTAGAACACCGCCCGCAGGTTCGAATCCTGGTCGATGTTCTCGTTCTTCTCCATCACCGTGATGCCGGGCTTGGTCATCATGGCGGGCGAGGCGAACCGGTCCTGCAGCCACTTGAGATCGACGTTCCACACGCGCGCCCAGTGCGCGAACGCTCCCGGCGCAACGCCGTAGTAGGCCGGCAGCGAGTCCGGGTTGGGTCCCAGGTCGGTCGCGCCCTGAACGTTGTCGTGGCCGCGGAAGATATTGGCACCGCCGCCCGCAACGCCGATGTTGCCGAGCGCCAGCTGCAGGATGCACGAGGCGCGCACCATGGCGTTGCCGATCGTGTGCTGCGTCTGGCCCATGCACCACACGATGGTGCTCGGGCGGTTCTTCGCCATGGTTTCGGCGACCTTGTAGACTTCCGCTTCCGGCACGCCGGTCACCCTTTCCACTTCGGAGGGAATCCAGACCTTCATCACCTCTTCCTTGACCTTGTCCATGCCATAGACGCGATCGTGGATGTACTTCTTGTCCTCCCACCCGTTCTTGAAGACGTGATGCAGCACCCCGAAAAGGAATGCGATGTCGGTGCCGGAGCGGATGCGGATGTACTGGTCGGCTTTCGCCGCGGTGCGGGTGAAGCGCGGGTCGGCGACCATGATCTTGGCGCCGGTTTCCTTCGCGTGCAGCGAGTGCAGCATCGACACCGGGTGCGCCTCGGCCGCGTTCGAGCCGATATAGAGCGCCGCCTTGCAGTTGTGCATGTCGTTGTAGGAATTGGTCATCGCGCCGTAGCCCCAGGTGTTCGCGACGCCCGACACCGTGGTCGAGTGGCAGATGCGCGCCTGGTGGTCGGTGTTGTTCGTGCCGAACAACCGCACCCACTTGCACATCAGGTAGGCCTGCTCGTTGCTGTGCTTCGACGACCCGATGAAATACAGCGCGTCGGGACCGGATTCCTTGCGGAGGGCGAGCATCCTGTCGCCGATCTCGTCGATCGCGGTGTCCCAGGAGATGCGCTGGTACTTGCCGTTCACCAGCTTCATCGGATACTTCAGGCGGTGCGAATGCTCGGTCATGCCGTGCTCGCGTATCGAGGCGCCCTTGGCGCAGTGCGCGCCGAGGTTGAGCGGCGAATCGAACACCGGCTCCTGACGCACCCACACGCCGTTCTGCACCACCGCGTCGATCGCGCAGCCCACCGAGCAGTGCGTGCATACCGTGCGCTTCACCTCGATCTTGCCGCCGTCGCTCCGTACCTGGGCCTCGGCCTTGCCGATCATGTTGAAGGGCAATTGCGCGGCGAAAGCCCCGGCGCCGACTGCGACGCCCGAGCGCTTCAAGAAGGCGCGCCGGTCAATGGTCTTCGCCAGCATCCCCGAGAGGCTGCGCGACAGGCGGCTGTGGCCGGAAGAAAGATGCGCGGGAGCGCCAGCGGATTTCCTGGTGAGCAACATGGTCACGTCTCCTCGGGTCAGACTTTTGCGGTGTTGTAGTAGCTGCGGACGTGCGCGGTTTCCTGATAGCCCTTGCCGCGCCTCTTGTCGCTGCCAGTGGCGGGTTGGGTTGCGACCGGTTTGACCGCCTGGGTGGCGATCGCGGCTGCCGTTGCGGCACCGCCGGCGCCGACTGCGAGTAGGAAGTTTCTGCGGCTGAGTTTTGATTTGGTTTTCATGGGGAGCCTCCGTCCTAGCGTCAACACCTGGGTTTTGCAAATTATTGCGCGAGCCCATTAAAACACCTTTAGCACCTCCGTTTCAACCAAAAGAAAGGCCCGGCTGAAGCCGGCCACGTACTTGTAGAAATTGGATTTATCGGATTTAGATATTGCGACGCAAAACACCGGGAAAAAAGGCCCGACATAGCGACCGAAAAAGTCCCGCTGTTTTTGCAACGCAGCATCCTCCGAACCCTGTGAAATCAAATGCCTCATCACTTCGAAGAGCCCCGCCACGTGGTCCTCCGGCTCGCGCGAGCGATCGGTCCTGGCAAGGCCCATCGCGGCCAGATCGTTTTTGAGCCGCACCAGGATCTTCTCCCGTCCGGTTTCGGCCAGGTAGAACGTGGCGTAAGGCGTTACTTCGGCTTTGCCGGTGCCGACAAAGACCTCGTCGTATTCGAGGCACGCCGCTTCGGCGTCCATCGCCCGGGCCGCGGCTGACAGGGCGTTCCAGGCGCTCGCCAGTGCTGACGCCTCGCCGCCTGCGGCGATCTCGTCCGGCCGGGCGATGGACTCGAGCAGCGGCGCATCCGGCCCGGCATAGTAAAGCCGCGCGAGCAGCGCGTAATACCCGGCGCGCGCCTGGTCCTCCGGAACCTCCGGGAGCTGGAACCTGACAGGCGTGACGGTCGCGCTCACCGCTTGACTTCGCCGATCGAAATCTCTTCCTTGTTTTCCATCATGTCGACGACGCGGCAATCCGCGCACATCTGCAGGCGGCGCAATGCGCCGCCTGCGGCGAACATCGAATGCCCGGTGAGCTTGCCGAGCATGTTGTCCACCATCCGGCGCGTGCCGAAAGGCTTGCCGCAGCGCACGCAATTGAACGGCTCGGCTTCGTTCAGCGTCACTTCCTGCTTCGCCTGCGCGCTGAGGAGCAGCCGCGGAGCGAGCGTGATCGCGTTCTCGGGGCAGGTGTTCTCGCACAGCCCGCACTGCACGCAGTTGCGCTCGATGAATTTCAGCATGGGCTGGTCGCGTCCGTCATGCAGCGCCGATTCCGGACACGCGCCCACGCAGGCCATGCACAGGGTGCAGGTTTCCTTGTTAACGAGCACCTGGCCGTAAGGCGCGCCGGCGCCGAGCGCGATGCTCTCCTGCGGCTTGGGGGCGAGCTTCGCGAGGTGCTCGAGCACGAACTCGAGCGTGGCGCGCTTCTCGGGGGAGAGGTTATAGGTCGCCGGCTTCGATACTGAAGCCGCGGGCGCAAGCGCCCACAGCGCCTTGTCGATCTCCACGACCTTGTCCGTCGAGAGCAGATTGAAATGCGTCCCGCCGTATCCCAACGCCGTGACAATGGTCTGGGCAAAGCCCATCTGCTTTGTGAGCGCCTCGCCGTACTCGGCCGCTTCCTTCGGCGTCGCGAGAACGACGACCTGGCTCGCGCCGTAGGCGAGCGCCGCGAGCAGGACGTCGATTCCGATCGAAGCGGGATGATGCACTTCGAGGGGAACGACGCGCGCGGGCAGCCCCCGCCCGCGGCGCGCGAGCTTGGCGATCAACCCGCGGCCGTCGCCGCTGTCATGCAACAGCAGGCAGGCGTCCTTGCCGCCCGCCTGCGCGTAGACCGAAATCAGGCGTTTCAGCCGCGCGCCGAAGTCCGGCACCCGCGGATAAGCGTAGGTCATCGCGCCCGAAGGACAGACGGTGGCGCAGCCGCCGCAGCCCATGCACAGGTGCGGATCGACTTTGACGTGATCGCCGTCCGGTGAAATCGCCCCGGTCGAGCACACGTCGATGCACTGGGTGCAGCCGACCTTGGCCGAGCGGCTGTGCGCGCAGATTTTCTCGTTGTAGGCGAAGAACCTCGGCTTCTCGAATTCGCCCACCATCTGCGCGAGCTGCGCCGCGGCGAGCGCCTGCTCGAGCGGATCGCTCCCGGGCGCGAGGTAGCCTTGCGGGGGCTGCGCGGCTTTAACGAACGGCTCGCGGGAGAGATCGAGCACCATGTCGAAGCGCTCGCTCCTTGCGCGCTCGACGCGCTCGAAGTCGATCGCGCCGATGGCGCCGCAGGCCTTCACGCACTCGCGGTGCGACTTGCATTTGTCGAGGTCGATCTGATAGGAAAAATCGATCGCCTGCTCGGGACATGCGTGGATGCAGGCGTTGCAGCGCGTGCACACCTCGAGGTCGATCGGATTGTCCTGCTCCCATTCGACCTCGAACGCGCCGAGGTAGCCCTTCACTGACCGCACCTTCCCGGACCAGACGGGGTAGCGGCGCTCCGCGGGCAGCTCCCCTCCCCGCTGGCTCGTGACGAGCACGTTGACCTCGAGCTGCTCGGCGAGCTTCTCCGCCCAGGCGATCGCGCCCTCAGCCGGGCCGACGATCAGCAGCTCCCCGCCCGACTTGTACGACACGCTCGCGACGGGCTCCGGCTCGGGCAAGTCGGCGAGCGCAAGCAGCGCCGCGATCTTCGGCGTCGCGTTCGCGCCCTCCTTCGACCAGCCGGCGTGCTCGCGGATATTGATGAACTTCAGGTCCGTCGCAGCGTTCGCCGCCTGGGCGAGCTCCGAGAAAAGCGGCGCCTCCTGCGTGCAGGCGACAACGCAGGCTTCGTCTTTCAGCGCCTGCTCGAAGCTGCCGACTTCCTTGCGGCAAAGCTCGGTGTGGATCCGGATCGGCTGCTTGAGCTTGAGCGCGGCTGCAAGCGCCTTGGCGTCGAGCGCCATGGTCCTGTTGCAGTTGCAGATCTTGAGCGTGAGATCGTCGAGCGCCACGGTCAGGTCTTGGCCTCGGGTTTCGGAGCGGCAACGGGCTCCTCGGTTCGCGGACCGGCCGGCGCGTCGTCGGGCCCGGCGGAAGCGGCGATTTCGTCACCCTTCTCCGCCGCGGGGGTCGTCGCCCCTTTTTCCTTCTCGTCGTCGAAGAGCAGGCGCTTCGCGTGCACGAGGGTTCTCAGCATCGCCTCCGGGATCGGATCGGGCTTCGAGTAGTCGTCGATATAGACGTCGAGCCCGTCCATCACGTTGAAATGCGGATCGTGGAAGAGCTTTTTCAGCGCGGTCCGGCGCAGCT
>VBDM01000150.1 GCA_005881355.1 Betaproteobacteria bacterium | reverse complement strand
CGTCGTCCCGGCGATGTACCTGCTGCTTGCGGAGGACCACTCGAAGCGGGCGACGGTCGAGGTATTGCCGGCGCCGGGCAGGCACACCGGCACGTACTAGAGTCCCGCCCGGCCCGATGACGGCGCGAGTGGGCATCGTCGGGGCCGGCCCGGTCGGTGTCGTAGCCGCAATCGCCTGCGCCCGCAAGGGGATGCGAGTCACGCTCTTCGAGGCCGAGCGGGAAATCGATCACAGCCCGCGCGCAGCCACTACGCACCCCTCCACGCTCGAGATGCTCGCCGAGCTCGGGCTTCTCGAGGAGTTCCAGTCGTTGGGCCTTGTCGCCCGTCACTTCCAGTTCTGGGACGGGGCGACGAAGACGCTCGTCGCGGAGTTCGATCACGAGATGCTGCGCGACGAGACACCCTACCCATTCGTCGTGCAGGCCGAGCAGCACAAGCTCTGCGCGCTCGGCTTGCGGCGGCTTTCGGCGATGCCGGACGTCGAGGTGCGGCTCGGAACGAGCGTCGCCGATGTGGCGCAGGACGCCAAAGGCGCGCTGGTTACGACGGAGAGTACGGAGCAGTACCTTTTCGACTATGTGATCGGCTGCGACGGCGGGCGCAGCACGGTGCGCAAGTGCCTGGACGTCGCGTTCGAGGGTTACACCTGGCCCGAACGGTTTCTCGTCCTCACGACGCTCTTCGACTTCCAGTCCGCGCTCGGCTGCTGCCCGCGCAGCTACATCTCCGATCCGGAGGAGTGGACCAACCTTTTCAAGGTCACGGGAGACGATCTGAAAGGGCGCTGGCGCGCGGTGTTCCCCGCACGCCAGAACGAAAGCGACGAGCAGGCGTTTTCGGACGCCGCCGTGTGCCGGCGGCTGGGAAGGCTGTCCGACGGGCACCTGATTGAGCTCGTCGTGCACCGGAATATCTACCGGGTGCACCAGCGCGTGGCGAAGTCATTCCGCAAGGGCAGGGTGTTCCTTGCCGGGGACGCGGCGCACGTCAACAACCCGGTCGGGGGGCTGGGTCTCAATTGCGGCGTCCACGACGCGATGGAGCTCGCCGAAACGCTGCATCAGGTCGCGAGCGGGCAGGCGGGCGAAGATCTGCTCGATCGCTATGAGCGCCGCAGGCGGCCGTTGAACATCGAGTACGTACAGGAGCAGACTGTCGCCAACAAGAAAAGGCTCGAGGAGCGGGACCCGAAGGTGCGGCAGGCCCATTTCGATGAGCTGCGCCGCACGGCCGCCGATCCGGTGCTGCACAGCCGGTTCCTGAGGCGCACGTCGCTCATCGAGAGCGTGCGAAGGGCGCGGGAGATCGCCTGAACGCTGCGCCCATCACGGCCGGGGGCGCCGGTGCTCGAGCAGGGCCTCCGCCTTGCGCTCCATGGGGTCACGCCGACGCAAGCGCCGCGCCTGCTTTTTCGTGACCAGCGGATAGTGGTGCATCGCGTCGATCGTTTCGCCCACGTTCCAGCAGTTCTTCTCGTTGGTGACCCATAGCTCCGGCGCGAGCCTGCGCAGGTCGAAGGGACGTGAATAGCCGCGCAGGGTTTTTTGCCCACCCTTGTTCGCGTACTCGTGCAGATACGACATCGCGAGCTCGCGCAGCGTGCGGTAAACCGGGTCGCGCCAGCGAAGCACGGGGGGATTTGTCTTCGAGATCGCACCCCAGCAGCCGCCGCGCCGGAACAGCGCGACGACGTGGTCGTAATCGCGCTCGGCGCGCATATCCATCAGAAGCGGCGGCTCGCCGTGCACCCAGAGCGCGCAAGCGGCTACCATCGCGCCCTCGATGCAGTGCGCCCGGCGCCGCCGCAGCACCTCGCGCACCGAAAGACAGGTCTGGCCCCCGATTTCAAAATTGGCCGTCAGCGCATAGAGAAAATCTTGGATTTTCTCCGGGCTGGAAAGCCGTTTGAGGACGGCGAACTCGGCCCGGGTGAGGGCCAGGTCTTCACGGCGGGCAAAACGCGTTCTCAACTCCTGACTCCCCGAAATGGCGGGGTGCGCAGCCCCCGCCTCGGGCCATTTTAATGTCACCGGGACCCGGACCGCACGGCTGCGAACGCCTCGCTCGGGAGACCGGTCAAAAGGGCGCAACCCGCGACGACCACGCCGCGGCCGCCCGCGGATACCGAAAAAGGCGCGGCGGTGCTACGCTCTTCCTCCGTGATCAAGCTTCTCCTTTCCCGCCGGATCGGCAATCTCGTTGGCTTTCTCGTCTGCGCGGGCATGCTCGCCTTCGGGTACTACCTGCAGCTCGTCGTCGGCCTCGATCCCTGTCCGCTGTGCATCATCCAGCGGCTGCTGCTCTTCGCGGTCGGCGTAGCGTTCCTAGTCGCAGCGCTCCACCATCCCGCGGGCCGGCTCGGCGCGCGCCTCTACGGCGGGGTGATCGCCCTCCTCGCGGCGCTCGGCATCGCGGTCGCGGGACGCCACGTGTGGCTTCAGCATATCCCCGCCGATCAGCGTCCGGCCTGCGGACCGGCGCTCGATCATCTGCTCTCGGTCTTCGGCCCGATCGAGGGGCTGCGTCGCGTCCTGCGAGGGTCAGGGGAGTGCGGGGCCGTGGACTGGGCGCTGTTCTCCTTCAGCATTCCGGAGTGGACGCTTGCCGCGTTTGTGCTGTTTGCCGCGTGGGCGATGTGGCTCGCTAGGCGCGACTGAAGCGATTACTCCGGTTCTTCGCGATAGGGATTGTCCAACTGCCGCACCAGGTTCGTCAGCACCTGCTTAAACTGGCTCTCGTCGCATCCCATTAGGACCGCATCCTCGAGCGCGTCCTGGCAGAGTTGCTGGATCTCTTCGAGATTTTCTCGGAGCACCTTCAGCTTTTCGACGCAAGCCACGACTTCTCCGGAAGGCGAGCGCCATACGGTTTCTGGGACGGGGCGTGGGCTCATGATCTGACCTTGGAAACGACCGATTCGATTCTGACCCGGCAAACCGGGAGCGGTTCACCGGAGGGCGCGCGGGGGCCCTTCTCAGGCCCGTTTGAAGAGCGCCTCGATCTCTTTCGCCGCGGCGGCGGGCTCCGCAAGGGCGGCTTTGAGCACCTCGCCAAGGAGCACAACGGCGGGACCCTCGCCCGTTCTACGCGCGAGTTCCGGCAGATCCGCGAGCGTACCGTGAAGCACGCGCCGCTCCGGGAGTGTTGCACTCTCTACTAGAACGAGTGGCGTGTCTTTTGGTTTGCCGCGCTTGATCAACTCGGCGCTGATCGCTTCTGCGAGTCCTGCACCCATGTAGATGACGGCAGTGTCGGCTGAGAGTACGCTTGCAGCCCAGTCGTTTTCCCGCTCGCCCTCGGCAGCACGCGGCGTGACGAAGGCGACATGGCGGGCGAGCCCGCGGCGGGTGAGCGACAGGCCAAGCTCCGCGGCGGCGGCCGTTGCTGCGGTCACTCCAGGGACGATTTCGAAATCTACCCCCGCTTTGCGCAGTGCGTCGATTTCTTCCTGCGCCCGACCGAAGAGCAGGGGATCGCCGCCCTTCAAACGCACCACGATCTTGTGGCCGCGCGCGGCATCCACCAGCCGCTTGTTGATGAACTTCTGCGCGGTCGAATGGCGCCCGGAGCGCTTGCCCACGGCGATTTTCTTTGCGCGCGCGGCGAGCTCGAGCGTCTGAGGATGCACGAGCGCGTCGTGGAACACGACGTCGGCGCGCTTCAGGATCTCGGCCGCCCGCAGCGTGAGCAGATCGGGTGCGCCGGGGCCGGCGCCCACCAGATAAACCTTCCCCGGCATCTCATCCATCGATCATTCCTGCGGCGAGAGTCTGGTTGCTCGTCTCGTCGATCAGGATAAAGGAGCCGGTGGCCCGGTTCGACCCGTAGGGATCGACGAAAAGCGGCTGGGCGAGCGCGAGGGTCACATGCGCGATGTCGTTCATCGCGAGACCCGCGGGCGAGGGCTGCCGATCGAGCGTATTGATATCGAAGCGGTCATTGAGCGAAACGAGTTTCGCCTTCACGCCGTGCGTGGTGTGCTTGAGCACAAAGCGAGCGGGCAGAGCCTTGGCGTGGAGAAACTCGGTCGACAGCCAGCAGATGCGCGCTTCGATGGTTTTCGCCGCGCGCGGGGGGTTGTCCGGGTCAGCGATGAGGTCGCCGCGCGAAATATCGATGTCGTCGGCGAGGACGAGGGTCACCGAATCTCCGGCGACCGCGACGGGCAGCGACCTGTCGAGCGAGACGATGTCCTTGATGACCGTGCGGCGTCCCGAGGGCAGCGCGAGCGCCTCGACGCCGCGGACCAGCGCTCCCGACTCGAGCCGGCCGGCGTAACCGCGGAAGTCGGTTCCGGCGCCGGGACGTACCACGAGCT
>VBDM01000138.1:4607-5034 GCA_005881355.1 Betaproteobacteria bacterium | reverse complement strand
AAGCCCAAGGTGCTCCTGCTCGATGAGCCGGCCGCGGGCGTGCCCTCGGTCGAGTCGCACCGCATCCTGCAGGTGCTCGACAAGCTGCCCGAGCACATCGCCATCCTGATCATCGAGCACGACATGGATCTCGTGTTCCGCTTCGCGCAGCGCATAACGGTACTGGTGCAGGGGGAAGTGCTGGTCGAGGGACCGCCCGAGGAGATCGCCAGAGACCGGCGCGTGCACCAGGTCTATCTCGGGGAGCAGCGGCATGGCTGAGGCGCTCAAACTCCTCGGGGTCCGCGCCGGCTACGGCGAGACCATCGTTCTCGAGGACGTCGAGTTCACGCTGCCCGAACGCGGCGCCCTCGCGGTGCTGGGCCGGAACGGTGTCGGCAAGACGACGCTTCTTGCGACCATCATGGGTCATACGAGCTTCCGCGCG
>VBDM01000138.1:0-4489 GCA_005881355.1 Betaproteobacteria bacterium | reverse complement strand
CGGCGCGCCCCGGCCGCTGGACGCTCGAGCGCGTCTACGATCTCTTTCCGAAGCTGGCAGAACGGCGAGGACACTGGGGCAACCAGATCTCCGGCGGCGAGCAGCAGATGCTCGCGATCGGCCGCGCGCTGATGGGCAATCCGACGCTGCTGCTCATGGATGAGCCGCTCGAGGGGCTCGCGCCGATCATCGTCGAGGTCCTGCTTCAAGCCGTGCAGCGGCTGATCCGCGAGGACTCGCTCGCGGTCGTGCTGGTGGAGCAGCACGCCAAAGTCGCGCTCGAAGTGACGCAGAGCGCGCTCGTGCTGAACCGCGGCCGCGTGGCGTACAGCGGGCAGAGCGCGGATCTGCTCGCCGATCCGCAGCGCCTCACGAACCTGGTGGTCGCCTAGCTCGCGCCTCGCATGCTTGCCGTCCTCCTCCCCGCGCTCGTCTTGCTCGCGATGGCTCACGCGGAGCCTTCGGTTGCGCAGGATCGCCAGGCGGCGCGCCGAGCGCGCATGGTGGAGGAAATCGCCGCGATGGCGCGCGAGACCGGCGCGGAGACCGGACGCCCGAGGTTCGGCGACGCGGTGATGGCGGCGATGAGAAAAGTCCCGCGCCACCGCTTCGTCCCTTTTCTGCAGGAGATCTTCGCCTACGACAACCGCCCGCTGCCCATCGGCGAGAGCCAGACGATCTCGCAGCCCTATATCGTCGCGTTGATGACCGATTTTCTCGACCTCAAGTCAGGGGATACGGTGCTGGAGGTGGGCACGGGCTCGGGCTACCAGGCGGCGGTGCTCGCCGAGCTCGCGGCCAAGGTCTACACGATCGAGATCGTCGAACCGCTCGGGAAGCGGGCGACGCGGCTCCTGCGCGAGCTCGGCTATCGCAACGTCGAAGTGCGCATCGGCGACGGCTACAACGGCTGGCCCGAGGCTGCGCCCTTCGATTCGATCATCGTCACCGCGGCGCCTGGAGAGATCCCGAAACCGCTCGTCGACCAGCTCAAGCCCGGCGGGCGGATGGTGATCCCGGTGGGTGGAACCCACGACGCGCAGCAGCTCCTGCTCGTGGAGAAGCAGCCCGACGGCACCACCACGACAAAACGAACCCTGCCGGTGAGATTCGTGCCCTTCACGAGAGAGCGCGGCGGGAAATAGCCGCGCACTGCCTGCGCTCGGGGACGATTTCTTCCCCCGCCCTCGCTCATGGCAGAATAGCGCTCATGAGAGATTACTGGCTGAGCAAGCTCTTCTTCGATCTTCAGGGTTCCGCTCCGCTCGGCGAGGAATACCGGGCCGACCGGAGGAAGATCCTCGACCGCTATCCCCTGAAGCCCGAAGTGCGCGCCGCCGTCGAGCGCGACGACGTCGCGTTCCTCGCTCCGCGCGTCAACCCCTACCTTCTGCGTTTCTACTTCGTGGTCGCCGGCATGCCCGAAGCGGAATTCCTGAGAAAAGTGAGGACCGCCGGGGCCGCCGCCGCGGCGAGATCGAGCCATGGCTGAGCTGGTCGGTGTATACGCGTCGAGCCACGCGCCGCTCATCATCCGCGGCTGGAAAGACGTCAAGCCGGCCAATCAGCAAAACCTGACGCGCGCGCTCACCGAGCTCGGCCGGCGCATCAGGGCCGCGCGACCCGACGTGCTGGTCGAGATCGCCCCCGACCATTGGGTAAATTTCTTCATCGACAATCTGCCCGGCATCTGCGTCGGCATGGGCGAAGTCCACGAGGGACCCGCGGAGCCGTGGATGAAAGAATGTCCCTTCAAGACGATCGCGGGGCATCCGAAACTCGCCAACCACATTCTGCAAACTGCGCTCGAGCGCGACTTCGAGCCCTCCGTGTCGCACCATCTGACGCTCGACCACGGCTTCTGCATTCCGCTGTGGAGAGGCGGGCTCGATCCCCTGCCCCCGATCGTTCCGATCATCTTCAACGACCTCGAGCCGCCGTATCCGAGCGTGCGGCGTTGCCTGCAGTGGGGAACCATGCTCGCGGAAGCGATTCGCACCTATCCGGAAGACATTCGCGTGGCGGTCCTCGCGACCGGGGGCTTGAGCCACTCGATCGGCGAGCCCACTATGGGCGAGATCGACGAGCCCTTCGACCGCGAATGCATCCGCCATTTCGAGAACGGCGACGATCACAAGCTCGTCGATTTCCTCAACGAGCGCCTGCCCACCATCGGCAACGGCGCGGCCGAGATCCGCAACTGGGTCGCCGCTCACGGCGCGGCCGACCGGCGCGGCTTCGAGCTGATCGGCTACTGCAACTGTCCCGAGGTCTACGTCGGCTGCGGCTTCGCTTCGTGGACCCTGGGGGCTCACGCCTGAACTTTTAACTTGCTCCTCCAAACCACCATTGCCGGCAGCCTGCCCAAGCCGGCCTGGCTCGCCGAGCCCAAAAAACTCTGGGCGCCCTGGCTGCTCGAAGGCACCCTGCTTGAAGAAGGCAAGCGCGACGCGATGCGCCTTGCGCTCGCCGACCAGGAGTCGGCAGGCATCGACATCGTCACCGACGGAGAACAGACCCGCCGGCACTTCGTCACCACCTTCATCGAGAATCTCGAAGGGGTGGATTTCCGGAACAAGCGCACGGTGCGCATCCGCAACCGTTACGACGCCGACGTGCCGGTCGTGGTCGGCAAGGTCGCCCGCGCGAGGCCCGTGTACGTGGAGGACATCCGGTTCCTGCGCTCGCAGACCAAGCGCCGCATCAAGTCCACCCTGCCCGGCCCCATGACCATGGTGGATACGCTCTACGACAACCATTACAAGAGCCGCGAGAAGCTCGCGCGCGAATTCGCCGCGATACTCAACCAAGAAGCGCGCGAGCTCGAGCGAGCCGGCGCCGACGTGGTCCAGTTCGACGAGCCGGCCTTCAACGTCTACATGGATGAAGTCGCGGCCTGGGGGATCGAGGCGCTGGAAGCAGCCGCAGCAGGCCTCAAATGCAAGACCGCCGTGCACATCTGCTACGGCTACGGCATCAAGGCGAACATCGACTGGAAGAAGACGCTCGGCTCGGAGTGGCGGCAGTATGAATCCACCTTTCCCCTTCTCGCCAAGTCGAGGATCGACCAAGTTTCGCTCGAATGCGCGAATTCGCGCGTTCCGCTCGAGCTGCTCGCGCTTCTCGAGGGCAAGGACGTTCTGGTCGGAGCGATCGACGTCGCGAACGAGACGGTCGAGCGACCCGAGCAGGTCGCAGCGACGATCCGCGCGGCGATGAAATTCGTCCCGGCCGAGAAGCTCTATCCCTGCACCAACTGCGGAATGGTCCCTCTCCCGCGCGAAATTGCGCTCGGGAAACTCAGAGCGCTCGCCTACGGCGCGGCGTTGGTGCGCCGGGAAATCGGCGTCTAGATCGTGCCGCGGCCCAAAATACAACTGAACGCCGCGCATCGATCATGGCTGTTCGTCGCCGCGCTGTTGACTTTCGCGGGCGGCGCCGACATGGCTGCTTGCGCCGAAGGCGCGGTAGGGCCGAAGAACGTCATCATATTGTTCGCCGACGGCGTCGCGGCTACGCAGTGGGAGCTCGGTAGGTATTCCGCGCGCGTGCTGCGCAATCAATCGTTCGCCGCTACTGACGTGGTGTTCAAAGACGGCGTGTTCGGTCTGCTTTCGACCGATTCGCGCGACGCGCTCGTCACCGATTCCGCCGCAGCGGCCTCGGCGATGTCCACCGGCGTCAAAGTCGACAATTTCGCCGTCTCGATGACCCCGGACGGGAAGGCGCATCGCACGGCCATGGAGGCGGCGAAATCGGCCAGCAAGAAGATAGGCCTGGTGACCACTGCGGAAATCTACGACGCTTCGCCCGCGGCGTTTTCCGTGCACGCCAAAAACCGTTCGGACGCGCAGTCCATCGTCGACCAGTATCTTGCGATGGAGCCCGATGTGCTTATAGGCGGCGGACGCGACTACTTTCTCCCGAAAAGCGCACCGGGTGGCAAACGCAGCGACGGCAAGGACATGATCGCGGCATTCGAGCAGAAGGGCTACCGGATCGCGCGCGATACCCGGGAACTGAAGAATGCCGACGGGGCAAAGCTTCTCGGGCTGTTCGCCGACGAAGACATGTCTTTCGAGATCGACCGCGACCCGGCCAAGGAACCGTCGATGGCAGAGATGGCGCAGGCGGCTCTCAAGGCCTTGTCGAGCGCGAGCCCGAACGGCTTCGTGCTGTTCGTCGAGAACGAAAACACCGATACCGCTGGCCACTACAACGATGCCGCCGGCGTGATGCGCGCGCTGTGGGCATTCGACGAGGCGCTGAAGGTGGCGCTCGATTTCCGCAGCAAGGCGCCGAACGATACGCTGATCATCGTCACCGGCGATCACGAAACCGGTGGCCTGTCGGCGACCTACGCGCGGCGCAGCGCCTCGAGCGACGCGCGTCTCTACGCCGGGATAGCGAACCTGCAGATGCTCGAGCGCATCACCATATCGTTCGGGGCCGCGGCCAAGGCCTTGGGCCCGAAACCGTCATCGGAGGC
>VBDM01000137.1 GCA_005881355.1 Betaproteobacteria bacterium | reverse complement strand
AGGCGGAACGCGATGGTTCAGCACGCTGCAGGACGTGACCGAGCACAGGCTCGCGGAGGAAAAAATCCTCCGCCTCACGCGCATCTATGCAGTGCTGAGCGGAATCAATGCGCTCATCGTCCGCGTGCGCGACCAGGACGAGCTTTTCCGCGAGGCGTGCCGGATCGCGGTGGACGCCGGGAAATTCAAACTCGCCTGGCTCGGCGTGGTCGATCGTGAGGCGATGCGTGTGAAACCGGTTGCCTGGCACGGCGGCGAGCAGGATTACTTCCGGTTGATGCCCTTGGCGCTGAACGAGTCCGATCCCGAACAATATGGGCTGGCCGGACGGGCGATCAGAGAGCGAAGAGCGATGGTTGTCGAGGACATGACGAAGGATCCGCGAGTCTTGCTGCGCAAGGAAGCCTTGGAGCGCGGCTTTCATTCTCTGGTCGTGCTGCCTTTGCTGGTGTCGGGGGAGGTAGTCGGCGTGCTGGCCTTGTACGCGACGGAGGTCGGGTTTTTCGATGAGGAGGAAATGAAGCTCCTGCTCGAGCTCTCAGGCGACGTCTCGTTCGCGCTCGATCACCTGGCGTACCCGACTCCATGCGCCGTCGGCGCGCCGCAGCCGGTACTCGACGTCCTTGCGCGTGCCCGCGCGGGCGGCCTCAATGGCCGTTGCGCGAAACCTTTCACGGTCGTCCGGATGCAGGAGGTCCAGCCACTCGCGCGTGCTCCGGGGCATTTGAGCCGGTTCCACTCCGGTCAGCTGCGGCAGGGTGTCGGACCAGCGCTCGAACGACCCGTCCGGCCCTGTGATGACGTGCGCAATCTTCGCCATGAGCTGGGCACGATGCAGCCCCGCCTCGCTCTCCCGCAATCTCTCTTCCGCGAGCCTGCGTCCCCGCCGCACTTCGGCCTCGCGCAGCTCGCGCTTCAGCGCAGGCAGGAGCCGTGCGAGATTGTTCTTCATGACATAGTCGTCCGCGCCGGCCTTCATCATGTCGACGGCCACGTTCTCGCCGATCGTTCCCGAAATGAAAATGAAGGGGATGTCGGCATGAGACTCGCGCGCGATCGCGAGCGCCTTGCGTCCGCTGAACTGCGGCATGGAGAAATCCGAGATGACGAGATGGGGCTGGAACTCGTCAAGCTCGCGCCGAAAGTCCGATTCGGTCTGCAACCGGCGGCTCTGGAAATCGAGCCCTCCGCGCGTCAACTCGCGCAGAACGAGCGCGGCATCGTTCGGGCTATCCTCGACGAGCAGGATCCTGAGCTGCTCCGCCATGTTGAGCGCCGTTTTTGTCTCAGTCCGCGGGTTCCACGGGGGGAGGCTCGTTGATGACGGCCCAGAACATGCCGGTTTGCTTGATGGCATCGACGAATTGCTGGAAACCGACCGGCTTGACGACGTAGGCGTTGACTCCCAGGCGATAGCTCTTCACGAGATCTTCTTCCTCGCGGGACGACGTCAGCATCACTACCGGCAGGAGTTTGAGCGCCTCATCGCCCTTGATCTGCCTCAGCACCTCGAGGCCGTCCACCTTGGGCATTTTCAGGTCGAGCAGCATGACGATGGGCAGGCCGCCGGCCTGAGACTGGAATTTCCCGCGCCGATAAAGGTAGTCGAGCGCCTCGGCGCCGTCGCGGGCGACGACGACTTCGTTGGCAAAATTGTTTTTCTTTAAAGCCGCAAGCACCAGCTCGATATCCTTCAAGCTGTCCTCGACCAGGAGGATCGGTCTCAACTCGGCCATGAGCTACTCCTGTGCGGAATCCCGAAGCGTGAAATAAAAGGTGGCGCCTTCATCGGGTCTCGCCTCGGCCCAGGTTCGCCCGCCGTGGCGGGTGACGATCCGCCGCACGTTGGCGAGGCCGATGCCCGTGCCCTCGAATTCCTCGGCCCGGTGCAGCCGCTGGAACACCCCGAAGAGCTTGTCGGCGTATTTCATGTCGAATCCCGCTCCGTTGTCTTGGACGTAGAACTCCAGCCCGCCGTTCTTCCTGCTGCAGCCGATCCTGATCTTCGCCACATCGCGGGGCCGGGTATATTTGATCGAGTTCGACAGCAGGTTGGCCCAGACTTGTTTCAGCATCGCTCGGTCTCCCCGTACGCCGGGCAGGGATTCAATCTCCCACTCGATCCTGCGGCCGTTCGTTTCGCTTGACAGCTCCTGAATGGCCTCCGCCACGAGATCGCTTATGCTGACCTGCGATTGACGCATCTCGACGCGGCCCATCTTGGAAAACACGAGGAGATCGTCGATCAGCCTGCCCATTTGCTTTACCGACTCGGTGATGGTGTCGAGATAGCGCCGGCCGGCCTGATTCAGGGCCGGCCCGCACTCCTCACGCAGCATGTCCGAGAAGCCGTCGACGTGGCGCAGCGGGGCGCGCAGATCGTGCGAGACGGAATAGGAAAACGCCTCGAGCTCGCGATTGACGGCCTCGAGCTCGGCAGTACGCGTTGTCAGCGCGCCCTGGGCTTTCTTGCGGGACGTGATGTCGCGCAGGATCGCCGTGAAGAAGTTTCCATTTGCTGTAGTCCAGTTGGCGACGGAAATCTCTATTGGGAATTCTTTTCCGTCCTTGTTCCTCGCGACCAACTCGAGCGTTTTTCCGATGATCCGGGCTTGACCGGTGGCAAGGAAGCGTTGAAAGCCGATCTGGTGCGGCTCCGTGAACCGTTCCGGCATCAGCAAGGTCAACGGTTGGCCGAGCGCTTCCTTCGCCAGATAGCCGAAAATGTGCTCGGCCGCCCGGTTGAAATAGATGATATTGCCCCGCTTGTCCGCCGAGATGATCGCGTCGCTTGCCGTTTCGGTTACGGCGCGAAACTGCTCGCGGCTTTCCCGCAGGCGGGTCGCAAGCGGCCTCACCTGCCAGCGCAGCAGCAACGTTCCACCCGCCACGAGGACGAGCAGCAGCGCGACGACGATCTGCAGTTGTTCGCGGATCGGCTGGAATATCTCGGCCGCGTCGATCTTGACCACCATCCCGAGGCCCAAGTCGCCAACCGGGCCGTAGGCCGCGACCACGTTCTGTGCCCGGTAATCCCGGGTGACGATCACGCCAGACTCGCCGCGCAGGGCGCGGGTCATTGGGAGGAGCTCGCCGGCGACGTTGACCTGCGAGGTCGAGAAGGCCCGGGGATTGAGCTGGTTGGGGAAACAATGCAGACGTTCTTGGCGCGACATGCACAACACCATTTCCCCGGTCGCGCCCATTCCAGACATGTCTTGCGCGAGTCGCGTCAGCACCGCGAGGGGTTGCTCGGCGAGCACGGTGCCAACCTCCCCCGTGGAGTCGCGCAGGCGGATGCGGTGGCGCAGCAGGAAGCCGTCGTCCCACAGCAGCTCCGGCTTGTCGGGGGTTACAAGCGTCACTACCATTGCCGGCGCTTGCGCGAAAGCGCCTCCGCTCGCGACGACCTTGCCATCCGCATCGTGGTAGGCAAGAGCGTTGAACCCCTGCTTCAGGAAGCTGTCGACGACCGCTTTGACGTTCGCAATGTTCGAGCCGTCGTCGCGGCCGGTGTGTATCACGCGCAGATTGCGCAGCACCGCGGGGCGCGTCGCGGCGATCCGGGCATTGATTTCGCGTAGCTCGATCAAGTCCCGAAACATGTCGGTGCGGCGTGTCAACGCTGCGAGCGCGTTGTCGCTGACCAGGGTTTGAGCCCGGCCCTGAAGGATGGCGAAGCTCGCGATCCCAGCGGCCAGCGCGACCGCGGCCAGAATCGTCGCGCCGACGAACGTGATCCGGTCGTCGTCTCTCGCAAACAGCGGCACCCGGCCCCATTCGAACCGCCTCCAGGCGGACCGCAGGCCGACAGCGAGAACGAGCAGCCCCGCGGCGGTGTGCACAGCCACGCCCACGAAAAGATACTGCGGGAAAAGCAAGGGAGCGCTCACGAGATAACCCACCAGCCCGAGCACGCCGACGGCCCCGATCCCCAGCGTCAGCAGCCGGACAATCGTGCCCATCCACGGGCGGCGCACGCGCGTCGCGAGGATCAGCACCGCTCCGCTCATCAGGAATCCGCACGCGGTGCCGGGCGACGCCCGGCCTGGGTTCGGATCGGAGTCGTTGAGCCAGGCATGAAGCGGGGCCCAATCGATGCCGAGATCCGTCTGCGAGAGATGCTCGGCGAGCACCCAGGTCGCGATGATTGCGAGCGCGCCGCCCAGGACCGCGGTGACGCGCTCGTGTCGTTGCGCATCGGAAACCGGCGTCAGCAGTGCGCTGCCGGCCAGAACAAAGCACAACGCCGTGTTGAATACCATCGGC
>VBDM01000143.1 GCA_005881355.1 Betaproteobacteria bacterium | reverse complement strand
CCAATACGAGAAGCAGCACGAAGAAACCGAGCACGTAGGCCAGGGTCACGTGCCAGCCGTGGTAGAGCCAGCGCCCCACCGACTTCGATTCCGGAAACATATTGGAGAGGGCCACGCCCGCGCTGGAGCCGAACCAGATCATCGAGCCGCCGAAGCCGACGGCATAGGCGAGATAACCCCAGTCGTACCCGCCCTGCTTGAGCGCAAGCGCAGTGAGCGGAATGTTATCGAACACCGCCGAAACGAATCCGAGTCCCAACGACGTATGCCAAGACGCCGCGGGCAGCTTCTCCACCGGCATCATGGTGGCCGATAGGACGAGCGACAGCAAAAAAATGCTTCCCTTGAAGCTCTCCGGCAGCACTTCCCAGTCCGGCCGGCGCAGGGGCACGCTGAGCAGAAGCGCGATCACCACCGATGCGCCGATGAAGGGAAAATGATCCGAGACCTCCGGAAACTTCACGTTCATCACGACATTGGTCACGATCGCGGTGACCAGGATGAAAAACACGATTCCGAGCCGAGGCCAGTCGACGTGGATGTGCTGGTGCTCGTGCTTGAGGATGGGTGAATGCCGTTGCTGCTGGATCGCCGCCGGAATACCGCAGACGACGACCGCGACCGCCGCGGCCACGTACGCCTCGAGCACGTCGAGCGGGTTCACCCCGTCGATCCACATCATGGTGGTGGTCGTGTCGCCCACCACGCTGCCCGAGCCGCCCGCGTTCGACGCGGCGACGATGGCGGCGAGATAGCCGATGTGGACCTTCGCGCGGAACAGCGTATGCGCCATCGCGCCGCCGATCAGCGCCGCCGCGATGTTGTCGAGAAAGGAGGACAGCACGAACACGATCACGAGCAGCGCGAAGCACCCTTTCCAGTCGTGCGGCAGGAACCGCGGCAGCACCGCGGGGACGCGCGTCTTCTCGAAGTGCCGCGACAGCAGCGCGAAGCCGAGCAGCAGGCACAAGAGGTTCGCGAGGATCACCCACTCATGCCCGAGATGCCCGAGCAGGCCGGGAATGCCTGCTCCAGTCTTGAATCCGGTGAAGCCGAGCTTGTACAGGCTGATGACCGCCAGGCCGGTCAGCGCCACCCTGAGAGTGTGATGGTGAAACAGCGCCACGCCGAGGAGCGTGATGCCGAACAGGACGAAATCGACCGGGACGCCGAGCACCGCGGGCCCATCCGCTGCGCAAGCGGGGGCCGACGCAATCAGCGCGATAGCGCCCGCAACAACTCTGCACGCAATCGGCAACATTCCTCCCGATCGAGGCGGCGATTGTAGCACCCGGCCAGAAGCGTTTTGCCGCGCGGGACCGCTTTTCTCGGAGCGGGTCTCCCGGCGCACCGCCGGTGCTCGAGACATCGCCGCGGCGCGGAAGACCAGGAGTATCGACCGGCCGGGCCGTATCGACCCGCCGAACGTGCCGGAACGTGCTACATTGTGCGGGCGTCCCGGCTTTGCGCATGGCGGGACTGCAGGAAAACCGACAGGAGCTTGCATGAGACTGTCGCTTCGCTTCATCCTTCCCCTCGCCATCGCACTCGCAGCCATCGCGTACGCGGTCATACCGCTCGTCGACCGATTCACGCTCCAGTGGTTCGTGCGCGACCTGGACATCCGCACCACGCTCATCACCAACGCGATCCAGGAGCCGCTTCAGGATCTCGTGCGCGAGGGTTCGCGCGCCAAGATCCTGCGGTTTTTCGACCGGATCATCACCGACGAGCGGCTGTTCGCGATCGGTTTCTGCGACCTGGGCCGCGGGATGATCTACAAGACGGCGGCGTTTCCCGCCTCGATCGGCTGCGCTGAAGACAGCGCCGAGGCCGTGGTCGGCGAGAGCCGCCTGGTCAATCTCCAGCGCGGCCCGATCCACGTGGCGATCAACCGCGTCGAGTCCGAGGGCGCCGCGTACGGCTATCTGGTGCTGGTGCACGACATGAGCTTCGTTCAGCGGCGCAGCGAGGACACGAAGAAGTACATCTTCTATCTCTTTGCGGCGATCGCGGCGATCGTCTCGCTGATCACCGTGGTGATCGCGGAGATCAGCTGGCGCGGCTGGGTCGCGGGTTTGAAGGCGGTGATCCGGGGCGAAGCCTTCGGCCGCGGCGAGACCAAAGTGCCCCTGCGCGAATTGCGGCCCGTGGCGCGCGATCTCCAGGCGCTCATCCGGGAGCTCGAGTCGGAGCGAAAGGCGCGCGACGAAAGCCAGATCCACTGGTCGGCCGACGTGCTCCGGGCAATCCTGCGCAACGATCTGAAGGGCGAGGAAGTCCTCATCGTCTCCAACCGGGAGCCGTACATTCACATGCGGCGCAACGAGCGCGTCGAGGTGCAGCGGCCCGCGAGCGGGCTCGTGACCGCGCTCGAGCCGGTGATGCGCGCGTGCTCGGGGACGTGGATCGCGCACGGCAGCGGCAACGCGGACCGGGAAACGGCGGATTCGTCCGACCACGTGATGGTGCCGCCCGAACGCCCGGCCTACCGCATCCGGCGCGTCTGGCTCACCAAGGAAGAGGAAGCCGGGTACTACTACGGGTTCTCCAACAGCGGCCTGTGGCCGTTGTGCCACATCGCGCATACGCGGCCGATATTTCGCACCTCCGACTGGAACGCCTACATGACCGTCAATCGCCGGTTCGCCGACACGGTCGTGCGCGAGGCCAAGACCGCCGACCCCATCGTGCTGGTCCAGGACTATCACTTCGCGCTGCTGCCGCGCATGATCCGGGAGCGGCTGCCGGAGGCGACCGTGATCATGTTCTGGCACACTCCCTGGCCCAACGCCGAGGCGTTCGGGATCTGCCCGTGGAACGAGGCGATCATCGACGGCATCCTCGGCAGCAGCATCCTCGGATTCCACACCCAATTCCACTGCAACAACTTCATCGACTCGGTGGATCGCTATGTCGAGGCACGCATCGACCGGGAGACCTTCACCATATCCTACGGAGGAGACCAGACCGCGGTGCGCAGATATCCCATATCGATAGAATGGCCGCTCAACTCGAGGACCATGCAAAAGCCGGTTGGAGAATGTCGCAGCGAGGTGCGCGCGCGCAACGGCCTCGCCGCAGACACGGTCATCGGAGTCGGCGTGGACAGGCTCGACTATACCAAGGGAATACTCGAGCGCTTCCTCGCGGTCGAGCGCTTTCTCGAGCTCGAGCCCGATTGGATCGGCAAGTTCGTGTTCGTCCAGATCGCGGCGCCTTCGCGTTCCAGCATCGACGAGTACCAGAACTTCGACGCGCGGGTGCGAGCGCTCGCGCGCCGCATACGATCCCGACGATATCTACGAGTACTACCGGGCCGCAGAGGTGTGCGTCGTGAGCAGCCTGCACGACGGCATGAACCTCGTGGCGAAGGAGTTCGTCGCTTCGCGCGACGACGAGCGCGGCGTGCTCATCCTCAGCCAGTTCACCGGAGCATCGAGGGAACTGCCGGAGGCGCTGATCGTCAATCCCTACAACATCGACCAGTGCGCCGCGGCCCTGAAGGCCGCGCTCACGATGCCGCCCGCGGAGCAGCGGGACAGGATGCACAGCATGCGCGGCGTGGTGGAGGAATTCAACGTGTACCGGTGGGCCGGTCGCATGCTGCTCGACGCAGCGCAGATGCGCATGCGCAGCCGCCTTTTCGCCCGGGCGGACCGCGGGCGAAAACTCATTCCCCTTCGCAGCGCGTAATCACGGGGCCGATGTCGAATTCAAGAAGGAGCCTGACTGCGGCGGCCGCCGACACGGGGTTTCCGCTCGGAACGGTGCCGCATCTTCCGGGCAGGTCGGGGTTTTTCCTCGACATCGACGGCACGCTCCTCGATATCGCGGAAAAACCCCAGCTCGTGCGGATCGACGACGATCTCGTCGGTCTGCTGCCGACGCTGAGGGACGCCGCGGGCGGCGCGCTCGCGCTCATCAGCGGGCGCTCGATCGCCGAGATCGACCGGCTTTTCGGGACCTCGATTTTCTGCGCCGCGGGACAGCACGGCGCGGAGCGCCGCGACTTCACCGGCAAAATGCACAAGCACCGCGTTCCGCTCGCCGGAATTCGGAAGGCGCAGCGGCAGCTCGGGCAGATGGCCGCCCGGCATCCCGCGCTGGTGCTCGAGGACAAGGGCATGAACCTCGCGCTCCATTACCGCCTGGCGCCGGAGCTCGGCGCGACGGTACATCAAACCGTCCGGCGGCTGGTCGAGGAGCTCGGCGACGATTTTGAGATGCAGGCGGGAAAGATGGTGATGGAGATCAAGCCGAGCGGAAAGGACAAGGGAACGGCGATCGCCGAATTTCTCGAGGAGGCCCCGTTCCGGGGGCGCTTTCCGGTGTTCATCGGCGACGATCTCACCGACGAATTCGGCTTCGAGCTGATCAATCGGGTCGGGGGCTGCTCGGTCAAAGTGGGCGAGGGCGGGTCGGCCGCGCATTGGCGGCTGCCGAACGCGGACGCCGTCCGGGCGTGGCTCAGGCGCTTCGTCGAGCGCCGCCGGGAAATTCATGGCCAGCCTTGATCTTGCGCTGATCGGGAATTCGAGCGTCGCGGCGCTGATCGACGCAAGCGGGACCATCGTCTGGTCCTGCCTGCCGCGTTTTGACAGCGATGCGGTGTTCTGCGCTCTCTTGCGCGAGGGTCGCGGGAAGGACGACTACGGATTTTTCGAAGTCGAGCTCGCCGATTTCGCCCGCGCGGAGCAGGCGTACATCGCGCACACGCCGATCCTCAAGACCCGGCTTTTCGACCGGCACGGCGGCGGCGTCGAGATCACCGATTTCGCTCCGCGATTCGAGCAGTTCGGAAGGCTGTTCTGCCCCGTGATGCTCATGCGCCAGGTGCGCCCGATTTCGGGCAGCCCGCGCATCCGCATGCGCATACGGCCCGCGTGCGAGTACGGCGCGCGCCGCCCGGCGATCACCTGGGGCAGCAATCACGTGCGCTACGTGATGCCCGAGATGGTCCTCAGGGTGACCGCCGACTACTCGATCACCGCGATCCTCGAGGAGACGCCGGTCGTTCTGCGGGAACCGGTGTCGGTGGTGCTCGGACCCGACGAGACTCTGCAGGGCTCCGTCGCCGAGGTGTTTCGCAGGTTCCTCGACGACACCGCCGCATTCTGGCGGGCCTGGGTGCGCAATCTCGGCATTCCTTTCGAATGGCAGGAGAACATCATCCGCGCGGCCATCACCCTGAAGCTCAACGCGTACGAGGACACCGGCGCGATCGTAGCGGCGGTGAGCACCTCGATCCCGGAGTCGCGCGCGAGCGGCCGGAACTGGGATTACCGCTACTGCTGGCTGCGCGACGCGTACTTCGTGGTGAACGCCTTGAACCGGATGAACGCGACGCGGCCGATGGAGCGCTACCTCGACTACATCATCAATATCGCCACGAGCACCAACGGTCGCGAGCTGCAGCCGGTCTACGCGATCAGCGGCAAGGCGGGCATCGAGGAGCGCGAAATCGGATCGCTGCCCGGCTACCGCGGCATGGGTCCGGTGAGGATCGGCAATCAGGCGTACTCCCAGGTCCAGCACGACGTCTACGGCGCGGCGATCCTTGCCGCGGCCCACGTGTTCTTCGACGCGCGGCTCGCGCTGCGCAGCGACGAGTCGCTTTTCCGCCAGCTCGAGCAGCTCGGCGAACGGGCTGCAGCGCTCTTCGACCAGCCCGACGCCGGCCCGTGGGAGCTGCGCGGGACGAAGCGCGTGCATACGTTCTCGAGCGTCATGTGCTGGGCGGGATGCGACCGCCTCGCCAAGATCGCCGCGCGCATCGGGCTCGCGGATCGCGCGCGCGCCTGGCGCGAGAGGGCCGACGCGATGCATTCGGCCATCTGCGCCCGGGCCTGGAACGCAAAGCGCAAGAGCTTCACCGCCACGTTCGGCGGCGAGGACCTGGACGCGAGCCTGCTCCTCCTGCACGAGCTCGATTTCCTGCGCGCCGACGATCCGCGCTTTGCTTCCACCGTCCACGCGGTCGAGCAGGAGCTGCGCCGCGGGGAGTTCCTCTTTCGCTACAGCGGGGCGGATGACTTCGGCGTCCCGGAGAACGCCTTCGTGGTCTGCAGCTTCTGGTATATCGACGCGCTGTCCGCGCTGGGACGCAAGGAGGAGGCCCGCGCGCTGTTTCAAGGCATACTCAGCCGCTGCAACCGCCATGGGCTGCTCTCGGAGCACGTCGATCCGCGCACCGGCGAATTGTGGGGGAACTTCCCGCAGACCTACAGCATGGTGGGCATGATCAATTCCGCGATGCGTCTCAGCATCCCTTGGGACGAGGCTTATTGAGTTTCCCGCGCGCTGCCTGAAATGATCCGCATCGGCGTGGACGTCGGCGGCACCAAGATCGAAATCGCGGCGATCGACGAATCGGGGGCCGAGCTGCTGCGGCGCCGCGCGCCCGCGCCGCAGGGCGGCTACGCGGAGGCGATCGGCGCGATCGCGAAATTCGTCCTCGAAGCCGAAAGGGCGGTCGGTGCGCCCTGCTCGGTCGGGATCGGCACACCGGGAGCAGTGTCGCGCGAAACCGGACGGCTCAAGAACGCCTACGCCAGCGTGCTGAACGGGATGCCGGTCAGGCCCGATCTCGAGCGCCTGCTCGGGCGCGAAGTGCGTTTCGCCAACGACGCCAACTGCTTCGCGCTCTCCGAGGCGATCGACGGCGCGGCGAAAGGCGCGCAGGTCGTGTTCGGCGCGATTCTCGGCACGGGCGTCGGGGGCGGCGTCGTAGTCGAGCGCAAGGCGGTTGAAGGCGCAAACTCGATCGGCGGCGAATGGGGGCACAATCCGCTTCCCCGGCCGGCCCCCGGCGAGTTGCCGGGCCTCCGCTGCGCCTGCGGCCGCGACGGCTGCATCGAAGCCTTCCTTTCCGGACCGGGGCTCGCGCGCGACCACCGGCTCGCCACCGGAGAGTCGCGGGAACCGGCGGAAATCGCCGCGCTCGCCGAATCGGGGGATCGCGGTTGCGCGGCTACCCTCGAGCGCTACGAGGAGCGGCTCGCGCGCGCCCTGGCGAGCGTGATCAATCTACTCGATCCGGACTGCATCGTGCTCGGTGGAGGGCTGTCGAACATCGGGCGCCTGTACCGCAACGTGCCCGCGCTCTGGGGCCGCCACGTTTACTCCGATACGGTCGTGACGCCGCTCGCAAAGGCCGTCCACGGCGACGCGAGCGGTGTGCGCGGCGCGGCGCGCCTGTGGTGACACCGTCAGCCGCGTACGAGAATGATGTGCACCCGGTACGGCCCGTGCGCGCCTAGGACGATCTGCTGATCGATATCGGCGGTGCGCGAGGGACCGGAAACGAAATTGATCGCGCGCGGCAGCTGGCCGAACGCGGCCCGCGCGATGGCCCAGGCATCTTCCATGTGAGCCACGACGCGCGCCGCCGGCACGATCGCGACGTGCGTCTCGGGCAACAGGCTCACGGTGGCCGGCGTGTCCGGGCCCGAGGCGAGCACGAGCGTCCCCGTCTCCGCAATCGCGGCGAAGGCTCCGGTGATACCGACGGGGTCATCGCCGTTTGCCGCGCGCGACTCGAGCGCGAGCCCTGCCCCCTTCCAGTCGAAATGCGCGAGCTGCGGCCAGACGCAGCCGGAAAGAGGCAGATTGTTGGCTTTGAGGTAGCGTGCGACGGCAGCCGGCACTTCCGCCTCCGCCGCGACTTCTTCGGTCGTGCTTTGCATCGATTCCGCCCGCGCGCGGAAGCGCGCGACCAGATCGGCTTCGACCTTCGGCAGCGTCCCGCGCGGGTGCGCGCGCAGGTAGGTTTCGACCGCTTCCAGCTCGGCCTGCGACGGCCGGCTCCCGCCGCGGCCTTGCGCCTTGCGGATGCGCTGAAGGATTCTTTCGCGGCTGCTCATTCAAGCGCCTTGACCATGTCCTCGACGACCTTCTTCGCGTCGCCGAACACCATCATGGTCTTGTCCATGTAGAAAAGCGGATTGTCGAGGCCGGCATAGCCCGCGGCCATCGAGCGCTTGTTCACCAGCACCGTGCGGGCCTTGTGCGCCTCGATGATGGGCATGCCGTGGATCGGGCTGCCGGCGGTGTGCGCGAGCGGATTCACGACGTCGTTCGC
>VBDM01000133.1:9882-13853 GCA_005881355.1 Betaproteobacteria bacterium | reverse complement strand
CGTTATTTCGCGAGCGGCAGCGCGACCGGCTTGAGGCTTTTCGCCGACTGCTCGATCGCGAGCGTAATCTCAAGCGTGCGCCTCGCCTCGGGCGCCGTGGCGAGGTTGCAGGGCTTTCCGAGGGCGAGGTGATCGAGCCAGGCGCGCGTCTCGTTCGCGATCGGGCCCAGGAACTCGCCCAGCGCCCAATCGCCCGGCGTCCCGCTTTGCAGGAACACCATGTTGACCGAATGGTCCGGCAGGTAAACGTGCGGAACGCCTTTCTCCGTATACATGAGCTGATCGGTGTGGTCGTCATCCAGGATCATCACGCCCTCGGTGCCGAGCACTTCCACGCGCGCCGCGTGCCCGAGCGCCGGGTATTTTTCCGGCAGCGCGTAGCTCACGCCGAGGCTTGCGATCGTGCCGTCGCTGTAGGTCAGGATCGCCCAGCTCACGTCGTCCGTGTCGTGGCCGGCCGCCTTGAGCACGCCCTTCTGCCCGCGCGCGAAGACCTCGGTCACGTGCGCGCCCTCGAGCAGCCAGTTCAGGAGATCGACGTAATAAGTGAGGGCGTCCACCACCGGGGTCGCGCCGGGGTTGCGCTTCAGCATCGCGAATGCCTGCGAGCGCGAGTTGTACACGCGCGCGGCTGCGCCGACGATCTTGCCGACGCGCCCCTGGATCACCTGCTCTTTTGCGATCAGGTAGCGGTCCTTGTAGCGGCGGCTGTAGCCGACGCGCAGGTTGGCCTTGCGCTTCTCCACCGCGGCGATGATGCGGTCGGCCTCGGCGAGAGTGAGCGCGAGCGGCTTTTCCACGAGCACCGATCGTCCCTGCTCTAGAGCCTGCATGACCGGCAGCGCGTGCTCGCCTTCGCTCGCCGCCACGATCACCGCGTTCACCTCGGGACGCGAGATGGCGGCGAGGTTGTCGCCGGAATGGAACTGCGCCCCGACTTCTCTCGCCAGATCGCGCGCGCGCGCCGGGTCGGCGTCGCTGACCGCGATGAAATTGACGGCGGGATATTCGGCGGCAAGCCGCGCGCGCAGGCTCCCGATGCGCCCGGCGCCGACGACGGCGATCCCGAGGGATTTTCGTTCGATCATCCGGCTACTCCGGCCTGATGCCGGCCTCGCGCGCGAGCCGGCCCTTCTTCTCGAACTCGGCCTTGATGTGCGCGGTGAACTCCTCGGGGGAGCTGCTTGCCTTCAGCTCTATGCCGCGTTCGAGAAAACGGTTGTACAAATCGGGCGCACTTACCGCATTCGCGACGGCTCTATTCAGTCGCACGAGGGTCTCGCGCGCGGTCCCGGCCGGCGCAACGAGGCCGTTGAAGGTGATGTCCTCATAGCCCGGGACGCCCGACTCGTCAACCGTCGGCACCTCGGGAAGCAGCGGCGAGCGCTTCAGGCTCGTGACCGCGAGCGCGCGCACTTTGCCCGCCTTGATTTGCGGGGCCGAGGTGCTCACCTGGTCGAACATCATCGCGACCTGTCCGCCGATCACGTCGGTGAGCGCCTGCGAATTGCCCTTGTAGGGCACGTGCAGCATCTTCACGCCCGCCTGGCGGTTGAAAAGCTCGGCCGCCATGTGGCCGGTGGAGCCGTTCCCCGAGGTCGCGTAGGAGATCCCGCCCGGCTGCGCTCTGGCGAGCGCGATCAGCTCGCGCACCGAGTGCGCCGGGAGCGCGGGATTGACGATCAGCACCTGCGGAACGAGGCAGGTCTGCGTGACGCCGGCGAAGTCCTTCAGCGGATCGTAGCCGGGATCGGGGACGATCAGGGGAACGGTGGCGAAGGTGTTCGCCATCGCGAGGAGCGTGTGCCCGTCGGGTGCGGATTTGGCGACGAACTGCGTACCGACGAGACTCGAGGCGCCGGGCCGGTTCTCGACGACGACCGGCTGGCCCAGGCTCTTTGCGAGCGGCTCGGCGAGCGTGCGCGCGACGATGTCCACGTTGCCGCCCGCGGCGAGCGGGACGACGATCCGGATCGGGCGGCTGGGATAGTCCGCAGCGGACTGGGCGAGCGCCGCGGCGCCCAGGAACGCGGCGAGAACCGGCGGCAGCAATCGGGCGAATCGCATCGTGGTTCTCCCGCAACGAGTGGGCAGAGTATAGCCACTCCCGGCCGGTTCCCGGCTACGGCGAGTACTTGACGAGGATGCGCGCGACGCGCGACTTCTCGCGGCCCCATTGCAGGAATCCCTGGCAGACCTGCTTGCCCGACTCGCCGTCGGGCCACTCGGCGAATTTGTCCGCGAACCGCGCCTGGCCAGCGTCCTGGCCGGGCTGCACGCGGCTGTCCTGCCAGGGCTGCTTCGAGTCCTCGAAGCGGGTGTAGAGCTGCACTTCCTTCACGCTCGCCGATGCCGGAACCCTCGCGCAGACCGCGACCCGCACCGCGCTTTGCTCGGTGCATTCGCGCCGGTCCCCCGGGGCGCCCTCCGGCTTGCACGGACCGATCACGACGCTCGCCCCCGCGCCTTCCTCGCCGAGGCGCAAGGCTTCCGCGCGGCGCGCCGCCGCCTCGATCTGGTCGCGCTCGCCGAGGCGCGCGTGCTCCAGCCGCGCCGCGCTCGCGCTGATCTCCGAGAGCTTCGATTGCAGCTCCGAGCGCAGCGTGTCGCGGTCGCCGTTGCGCAGCGACAGGAAGTATTGCGAAAGCGCGAACCCGCCCACGGCCGCCGCGATCATCAGGGCGAAAACGAAGAGGACCGGGCCGCGCCGCGTCTTCTTGGTGATGGGCTGGCCGCGCTCGCGCTCCTTCAACTCCCTGCGCCAGGACATGCGCAGCTGGACGAGAGCGGCCAGCACCGTGGCGCCGGCCGCGATCAGCGCGGCCATGATCGATTCGGAAAAGTTCATGGTTGCGATGATACGAGATCGGGTCCGCGAAGAAAATGCGCCGCTTTTCCACGGCGGCCGCACCCCGGATCGCGCCGGAGCCCGCACTCCAGCAGAGTTGCCTCGAGCGCCGACGGGGATTCCGCGGCTGCTTTGCGCCGGAGGCGCCGATGGGCGATCATAGCGCTCATCGATGGCCAGCCCCGCCAGGCCCCGGACCCGATCCGGAATCAAGCGCGCGCCCGCGCGCCGCACGCCGCGCAAGGCGGCCGCGAAGTCGCGCGGCCTCACGCCGGCGGAGTGCCGGCTCGATTCGCTCCCCGGGGAGGCCGTGGAAGCGCGCGAGAGGATCGAGAAGGCGGGCGGCTTGGTCCTTGGCGCGTACAGCGATCCGCTCGGCAGGAACGCGCTCATCGTCGCGATCCTTCCCATCGATTCGATCGAGCCTACGCCCTTCCAGCGCGATCTTTCGCAGACCCACCACCGCAAGCTCGCCGACGTCCTGCATCGCACCGGGATGTTTCTCGATCCGGTGATCGCGGTCACCGCGCCGAAGGAGGGCTTCTGGACGCCGAACGGCCGGCACCGGCTGGAAGCGATGCGCAGGCTCGGCGCGCGCTCGATCACCGCGCTCGTCGTCCCCAGGCGCGAGGTCGCCTGGCAGATACTCGCGCTCAACACCGAAAAAGCGCACAACCTGCGCGAGAAGTCGCTCGAGGTGATCCGCATCTATCGCGGCCTGCTGGACGAGGACGCGAAGCGCGCGGAAACCCAGTTCGCCTTCTACCTGGAGGAAGCCTCGCTGGTGACGCTCGGCGTGTGCTACGAGAAGAACGGCAAGTTCGCCGGTGGCGCCTACAACCCCATCGTGCGGCGCCTGGAGAAATTCTCCGACGAGCCGCTATCGGGCGCGATCAAGGCCCACGAGCGTCACGCCGCGATGCTGATGGACCTGGACTCGCGCGTCGCCGAGGTCATCGCGAAGCTGAAGGACCGGGGCTTCGTCAGCCCGTATCTGCGCGCCTTCGTCGTCGCACGCATCAATCCCCTGCGCTGGATCCAGGGCGAGCCGCCGCCGCTCGCGGAGGTGCTCAAGACCATGCGCGAGCGCGCGGCGAAGTTCAACACGGAGAGAATCAAGCAG
>VBDM01000133.1:0-9745 GCA_005881355.1 Betaproteobacteria bacterium | reverse complement strand
ACAGGGCCGGATCGTAGTAGTCGACGTGCTTATAGTGCACGAACGCCCGCAGCAGCTCGCGCGGCGCGAGCGCGCCCTTGGCGGCCGCCGCCATGTGATGGGCGTACTTGTAGAAATCGGCGTTGATGAGATCGACGGCCTGGTTCTCGGCGTCGTAATAGGCCTTGCGCTCCTGCGGCGTCAGCTCCGCCGCCACCACCTCGCCGCCACGGTAGAACGAGGCGGCGATGATGTGCGCGCCTTCCTTCAGGCCCAGGCTGATGAACGGCTCCATCACCGCGACCGCGCGGTAGGCGCCGTTTTTCAGACCCTCCCAGCGCTTCCACGGCAGGCTGCCGTTCTGGATCTTGACGTTCTCGCGGCCCACCGCGCTCTCGAGCATCTGCAGCGTGGTGTAGTGCGAGCCGGTGAGCTCCTGCACCACGACAGGGACTCCCGACAGATCACGCGGCGTCTGGAGCTTGTCGTCGAAGGTCAGGATGGCCTGCGCTGCGACCGCGGCGCGCAGGGCCGCGATGCTGCCGCCGCGCTTGCCGCGCTCCAGGCGGTCGATGCTCGCCCATTCGCAGACGTTGTAACTGTCGGCCGAGCCGCACTCGAACATCTGTTCCTTGAGGCGCGAGAGCACCGGCTTCTCGATACTGTCCCGCTCGCGATCCGCGTAGGTCGCGGAAAAACTCACGTCGAGCCCGGCCTTGTCGAACAGGCCTTCCTCGATTCCCACGATCACCGGCAGATCGAACACCGGGTTGTTGGGGGCGATCCTTACTTGCGGCTTGGTCGCGGATGTCATCGCTCGTTTTCCTCGGGTGCTGTTTTCAGTCCGGAAAGCATACTCCGGACGGTACTGTTTCGCATCACGCCCCGCAAAAGAATCGGGGCACCCGAAAGCGCCCCGATCATGGCACTGCAACCCGGGTGAAAGCTCAGCCGATTTCGCTCTCCAGTTCCCTGTCGAGCAGCTCGTCGCGGCCTCTGAACGTAATCGAATATTCGCCCCGGCCTTTGACCTGCGCGCAGCCCAGCATCGTCAGCTTGCGAAGCACAGTCGTCGGTGGTATGTCGCGTAAAGGCTGGCTCGCGGCCTGCGCGTCGCGCAGCTTGCGCAGCCAGCCTATGTCTTCGGTAGTCAGTCTGTAGTCCATCGCCGTCATCTCCTTTCGGCAGCTGAAAGTTGAGTGTGCCGCCGGGTCCGTTCACATGACAAGGGCATATTTCCGCAATTCCTGTGCCAGAGCATCGGATCCGCGACCAATCAGATAGTTAGCGCGTAAGCCGGGTACGGAGGGCGCGCGGGTTTGTCGCCCTGAGGCGACGACGCTTGGAGCCGGAGATGCTAGGACGCTGATTCGGCGGTCTTTTGAAATGTCGTGAAGCGGCGACATCCATCGCTTGAGAATGGCCGGGCGCAGCGTACGGCAAGCCCGCTCGTGCGGCCGGCCGGGTGAAGTGGTAGATTGCCCCCGCAGGAAAGGCGTCGGTCTTGCGCAGACTGCGCCGACCGGCCGCTCGAGCGCTATGAATATAACGATCCTGGACGATTACCAGAACATAGTGCCGACCCTGGCGAGCTTTTCCAAGCTCGCCGGCCACTCGGTCAAGGTGTGGAACGACCACACCAAGCAGGTCAAAGCGCTCGCCTCGCGTCTCAAGAACACCGAAGCCCTGGTTCTGATCCGCGAGCGCACGCCGGTTCCGGCGGCGCTCCTTCGGAAACTGCCCAGGCTGAAAATCATCAGCCAGAACGGGCCGTGCCCGCACATCGATGTTGATGCCTGCACGCAGCGCGGCGTGATCGTTTCCTCGGGGGCGGGGTCGCGCCCGTCCTACGGGACCGCGGAGCTCACCTGGGGACTGATGATCTGCGCGCTGCGCAGGATTCCGCAGGAGGTCGCGGCGCTGAAAAAGGGCCGCTGGCAGTCGAGCGTTGGGACCACGCTGCGCGGGCGTACGCTCGGCGTCTACGGCTACGGACGCATCGGCGCCGTGGTCGCGGGATACGGCCAGGCTTTCGGCATGAAGGTCCTCGCGTGGGGGCGCGAGACGACGCTCGCCAAGGCGCGCGCCGACGACGTCGCCGCTGCGGCGAGCAAGCAAGCGCTCTTCGAGCAATCCGACGTCCTGACACTGCACATGCGCCTGACCGACGAGACCCGCGGCATCGTGACGGCCGGAGACCTCGCGCGCATGAAGCCCACGGCGCTTTTCGTCAACACCAGCCGCGCCGGGCTGGTCGAGCCGCGAGCGCTCGAGCGGGCGCTGCGCTCCGGAAGGCCCGGCCTCGCGGCCGTCGACGTGTACGAGGAAGAGCCGGTGCTCCGGGCCCGGCACGCGCTGCTCAAGCTCGACAACGTCGTGTGCACCCCGCACCTCGGGTACGTCGAGCGCGACGGCTACGAGATCCAGTTCGGGAACGCGTTCGACCAGGTGCTCGCCTATCTCGCCGGCAAGCCGATCAACGTGATCAATCCGGAGGTGCTCGAAAGAAAATGAGCCGGGTCGGCAACGGGCGCGTCGCGGCCTCCGGCGCAAGGGCCGACACGATGCACGCGGTGGAGCGGCTCGCCGGATTTGCGCAGAGCTTTCGCGCGCGGCGGCCCGCGACTGGCACGCTGCGCTCCTTCCCGGCGCCGTGGTTGCGCCGGCGGTGCTGCTCGAGCGCGCGTTCGCCTCCGAGCTCGACCGCGGCGAAGCCCGGCTCGCTCTCGGCAGGCGCGCCACGGTGCGCGCGGCGGCGCTTATCAACGGCTCGGCCGCGCATTCGGTCGAGGTGGACGACATTTTCCGCGACGGCATCTATCACCCGGGCGCGCCCACCATCGCCGCCGCGCTCGCCCTCGCTCAAGCCCGCGGCGCATCGGGCGAGGCGTTTCTGCGCGCGGTGATCGTGGGCTACGAGATCTCGACGCGCATCGCCGCGGCGATGGGCCGCGCGCATTACAGGTACTGGCACAACACCGGCACCATAGGCTGCTTCGGCGCGGCGGGCGCGGCGGCGGAGCTGCTCGGCCTCGACGCAAAGCGCTTCGCGCACGCGCTCGCAACCGCCGCCACCTTTGCTGCCGGGCTGCAGCAGGCGTTCCGCATGGACTCGATGTCCAAGCCCCTGCACGCCGGGCGCGCCGCTGAAAGCGGCGTCACGGCGGCGCTCGCCGCGGGCGAAGGCGTCACCGGGGCGCTCGACGTGCTGGAAGGCGATGCGGGCTTCGGCCGCGCCATGGGGGCGGCCCCGGACTGGGAGCGCGCCTTTGCGACGCTCGGCGACGATTTTCACATTACGCGCATGACTTTCAAGAACCACGCCTGCTGCGGCCATGTCTTCGCCGCGATCGACGGCGCGCTCGCCCTGCAGCGCGAGATGCGGGTGAGCGCGCCCGACATCGAGCGGGTGCGGGTCGGAACCTACAAGGCGGCGCTCGAGGTGGCGCGCCATGAATCGCCGCAAACCGCGGCCGAGGCGAGGTTCTCGCTCAAATACACGGTCGCCTCGGCGCTGGCGCACGGCAGCGTGCGGCTTGCGGCCTTCGAGCCGGCGCGGCTCGAGGACCCGGCCACGCGCGAGCTGATGCGGCGGATCGAGGTGGCGATCGACCCGGGGCTCGACGCCGCCTTTCCCGCGCAGCGCGCGGCGCGTGTCGCCATCGAAGCGCGCGACGGCCGGCGCGGCGAGCACCTTCAGCCCACGCGTATCGGCGATCCGGACGCGCCGCTCTCCGACCGGCAGCTCGAGGACAAGTACTTGGAGCTCGCGGGACCGGTGCTGGGCGAAGCGAGGGCGCGCGCGTTGCTCGGGCGCTTGTGGCAGATCGAGCAGGCGAAGACGCTCGCCGAATGAAGCTTGCTCAGGCGCTGTTTGCGCCGCGCGCAGTGGCGCTCGTCGGCGCATCCGGCGACGCGGCGAAGAACACCGCGCGCCCGCAGCGCTTCCTGAAGAAGCACGGCTACCCGGGCCGCATCCTGCCGATCAATCCGGCGCGGGCCGAGGTGCTCGGCGAGCGCGCCTGGACTAGCCTCGCCGAGGCGCCGGGAGAGATCGGAGAGATCGATCACGTCTTCGTCATGGCGCCGGGCGAGGCCGTGGAGCAGGCGCTCGAAGATTGCGGCAAGCGCGGCATTCCGGTGATGAGCATTTTCACCGACGGGTTCGCCGATGCCGGCGAAGCGGGCATGGCGAGGCAGGTGCGGCTGGTCGTCCGCGCACGGGAGCTGGGCGTGCGCATCCTCGGCCCGAACAGCATGGGCGTCGTCGACGTTCCCGGACGCACTGCGCTCACCGTGAACGCCGTCCTGGAAATGGATGCGCTTCCGGCGGGCTCGACCAGCGTCGTCTCGCAAAGCGGCACCATGCTCGGCACGCTGCTCTCGCGCGGCGCGGCGCGCGGCCTCGGCTTCGCCAAGCTCGTCTCCCTGGGCAACGAAGCCGACATCGGCGCGGGCGAGCTGGTCGACCTGCTTGCCGAAGATGCCGACACTCAGGTCATCCTGTTATTCCTCGAAACCGTGCGCGACGCCGCGCGGCTGGCCGGTGCCGCGCGCCGCGCGCACGCGGCAGACAAGCCCGTGGTCGCCTACAAGCTCGGCCGCTCGCAGCTCGGGATAGCGCTCGCGCGTTCTCATACCGGAGCGCTCGCCGGCACGGACGCCGCTCTCGACGCCTATTTCCGCGACTGCGGCATCGTGCGCGTCGACATGCTGGAGACGCTCCTCGAGATCGTGCCGCTCGTCGCGAGACGAAAGCCTCCCGATCTCGAGCGCGCGGCGCGGGTGGCGGTGGTGACGACGACCGGAGGCGGCGCGGCGAGCGTCGTGGACCGGCTGGGCATGTTCGGCATCGAGACGGTTGCGCCGAACTCCAAATCGCCGATCATCGATCTGACGATGGCGGCGACCGCGGAGCAGTACACCGCGGTTCTCGACGAACTTCTCGAGTCTCCCGAGTGCGACGGGGTGCTCGCGGTGGTCGGGTCTTCGGCGCAGTTCCATCCGCAGCTCGCGGTCGAGCCCATCGTGCGCTCGAAGAAGAGCGCGAAGCCGCTCGCGGTCTTCCTCACGCCGCACGCGGAGCGCTCGCTCGCGCTGCTCGCCGAGCGCGGGATCGCCGCCTTTCGCACACCCGAAGCCTGCGCCGACGCGCTTGCCGCGTATTTCGGCTGGCGCTCACCTCGGGCGCGTCCGCCGGCGGCTCCCGCGGAATTGCCGCGCGATCTACCGCGGCAAGGCCGTCTCGATGAAGCGCAAGCGCTCAAGTTGTTTGCCTCGCTCGGGATTCCGGTGGCGGAGCATGCGATCGCGCAGCCGCCCGGCTATGCGCATGCGGTTCCCTATCCGGTGGCCGCGAAAGCGCTTTCCGCCGATATCCTCCACAAGACCGAAGCCGGAGCGGTGTGCCTCGGTATCGCCGGCCTGGCCGAGTTCCAGCGCAAGGTCCGCGCGATGCTCGAGCGCGTCCCTGCGGCCCGCGGTGTCCTCGTGCAGAAAATGGAATCGGGCCTTGCCGAGGCGATCGTCGGCTACCGCGACGATCCGGTCGTCGGGCCGACTGTGCTCGTGGGGGTGGGAGGCACGCTCGCCGAAATTTACAAGGACTACGCGTTGCGCCTCGCGCCGGTGGGCGAGGAAGAGGCGGCAGCGATGGCCGCGGAAGTGAAAGGGCTCGCGACGGTGCGCGGCTACCGCGGGCTGCCGCCGGGCGACCTGCGCGCGCTCGCGAAGGCCGTCGCCGCGCTCTCGCGCCTTGCGCTCATCGCCGGCCAGCCGGTCGCCGAGGCGGAAATCAATCCGCTGATCGTGAAGCGCGAGGGCGTCGTCGCGGTCGACGGGCTCGTCGTGATGAAGGAGTGAGCGTGGATTTCCGCTTTACGCCCGAGCAGGAACAATTCCGCGAATCGGTGCGGCGTTTCGCCGAGAAGCATCTCGCTAAAGGCGCGCGCGAGCGCGCGCACTCGCCCGATTATCCGTGGGACGTCGCCAAGCTCATGGCGGCGCAGGGCCTGCTCGGCATCACGATTGCCGAGGCCGACGGAGGTCAGGGCGGCGCGCTCATCGACGCGGTGATCGCGATCGAGACCCTCGCCTCGGTTTGCCCGAGAAGCGCCGATGTCGTGCAGGCGGGTAATTTCGGCCCGATCCGCGTCCTTGCCGAGTACGGCACGCCGGAGCAGAAACGGAAATATCTGAAACGCCTGCTCGCGGGCGAATCGGTGATCTCGGTCGGCATGACCGAGCCCGAAGCCGGCTCCGCGGTCACGGATCTCCAAACGACCGCGACGCCGGAAGGCGACGGCTATCGCGTGAACGGCTCGAAGGTCTTCACCACGCACTCCACGCACGCCGAAGTGATGCTCGCTTACGTGCGCTTCGGTCCGGGGGTGGGCGGCATCGGTTCCGTGCTGATCGACCTCAAGGCGCCGGGCGTACGCCTCGGCAAGCCCTCGAAGTTCATGTCGGAGGAGGAGTGGGTGCAAACGTATTTCGAGAACGTCTTTATTGCCTCCGAGATGGTCGTGCTGAAAGAAGGCGGCTTCAAGAAGCAGATCGCCGGCTTCAACGTCGAGCGCATCGGCAACGCCGCCCGCTCGCTCGCGCTCGGCCGCTATGCGTACGAGGCGGCGCGCCGCTGGGCGATGCAGAGGAAGCAATTCGGCCGGCTGCTGTGCGAATTTCAGGGGCTGCAATGGAAATTCGCCGACATGAAGATGAAGCTCGACGCCGGGCAGCTCCTCCTTTATCGCGCGGCGGCGAACGCCGACCGGGGCTTTCCGTCGGCCGAGGAGACCGCAATCGCCAAGGCGTTCTGCAACCAGGCGGGATTCGATGTCGCGAGCGAGGCGCTGCAGGTGATGGGCGGGCTCGGCTACACGCAGGAGGAGCTGGTGGAATACTGCGTGCGGCGCTGCCGCGGCTGGATGATCGCCGGGGGCTCGATCGAGATTCTCAAGAACCGGATCGCAGAAAGCGTGTTCGAGCGGAGCTTCCCGCAGCGCCCGGATCCAGTTCGCTAGCGGGAGCGGGCGGGAGCAGGTGAAGTTGTGGTAGAGGTAGGCCGTCGGGCAGGCTCGCCTCGCCTGCCCGATTCACCCGGCCTCTCCTGCGTGCCCGCGAGAGAAGGGCAGACCGAATTACAGGCTGCGCAGGAAATTGAAGATGTCCTGCGTGTCTGCTCCCCCAAGAGCATCGAAGATCTCGGTTACCCGGTTGGCCTCCGATGAACCAAATTGAAGGTTCCCGAAACTCCTGTGAGCCATGATGGCCTCCCGCAGGTCCGTCGTTCGTCCATCGTGGAGGAAGAACTTGCGCTGGCCCAGGCCCCACAAGGGCGCGGTGCGAAACTGTCCCGGACCCATGTTATGCAGCAGCAAATCGGAAAAGAGATTGACCGGTTTCTGGTCGAGCGCCGCGCTGGAGGACTTCCCTGTCGTGAGGGACGGCGTGTGGCACAAGGCGCAGCCGATCTGGTCAAACAAACGCCTGCCGTTGCTGATTGACGGCGTCTCAGCGGCAGGGGCTGGGGGAGCCAGGAAACGCATGAAGATCGCAAACTTCACCGTGTCGCTCGGCACCGCTGTCGGCTCGGTCTGATCGAAATGAGTTTGATCTTCAGGGGTGCCGTTGAAGAGGCACCCCGGGGTCTCATCCCGCTCCTGTGGGAACAGCTCGTTGGTCACGCCCTGTTCCACATTGTAGGCTTCGCCGGCGAATATCAGGAGGGACTTATTCTGCGCCTTCCACCCGAACCGGGTGATCGTGCCGTCATTGCCGTTCCTGTTCTCGCGACCGGAAATGCCAAAGAACAGCTTTCTCAACACATTGGATCTTCTATTCGCCAGGATGGCGCCTTCGTCGATGGCTTGGATCAGGCCCGCGCCAAACACCGGCGTGGGGATCCGAAAGACCAGGTTGTTCTGCGCGGCCGCTGTCGCAAAGTCCGGCTGGGCGAGAACGCAGCCCGGCGCGTCGTCTCGACCGGTGATGGTGAACAGCGCATGCACGCCGCCGTCACGAGTGCCGTCTGGCTTGAACTTGAACCGCGCTTCCCGGACGGGCCCGTCGATTTTGATGAAGAAGGGCACGACGTTCGTGGCGCCGGCCTTGGTAGCAACCGCGACTTGAGGATTCGTGAACGGACTGGACCCACCGATAGCGGGTTGCGAATGGCAGCCTGCGCAACTGTCCAGATTGAACCGCGGCCCCAGACCAGGATCGTCACCCTGGACGTCCTGGACTTCGTTGAAAGCCACCAGGCCCGCGTCGAAAAAAATCTTTTCATTGGCGCTAAGACCATCGATCGGCCCTCCGGCACCCGGGGGGTCGCCGCGGACTCCCGGATCCAAGGCAAAGAAGTCGGCACGGAGGCTGACGGCCGCGCCGAACAACAGCGGGAGCGCCAGAAGAGGAAGGGTTATTTTCAATTTGGCGAACATGGGACCTCCTGCTGAGTGAAAACATGGGACCCCTCCCCCTGTAAGCCGATTACCGGTACTACACTGGCATTAGCTGTGCTCTCATGACGTTGGCATGAAGTGTGAGGGAATGCGTGGAGTTCCTCAATTGGAGGTTCGTCTATGCCACCTTGGTCCTATGCTCGCGCGCGCCCTACGCCTGGCCAGGAGCCAGTTGGTCAATGAGCCTCCCAATCATCCTTCGCGGCACCCAGGCCTCTCCAGCGGCCACCGCCCGCACCGCCTTAGTCAAATAGGTAGGGAGCGCCGGTTTTGCCAGGTAGCCCAGGGCACCCTGCGAGAGCGCGTCCAGGATGTCGGCATCGGATGCATGCTCGCTGAGCAGAATGATCCTGGTTTCCGGACTTTTCTCCAGGATGGTCGACACCAGGGAAACGCCCTCGCCTTCCACCCCGCTCGGATCCAGGAGAAGAACGCGCGGTTTCAGTTTGGCGGCGGCCGTCATGGCCTCGAGGCCGCACCGCGCCTCGCCCACAACTTTGATTTTTTTCTCGCGCTGAAGAAGGCGCTGGCAGGTGGCGCGGCCGGCTTTCTCGAAATCGGCGATGAGGACGGTGGTCAGCAGCATCTGATCAGTCCTTTCTAATATGCCCAAGGCGGTTGCGGGTCAATTGGACTTTGGTCGGGTGGCGCCTTGGGGCTCTCCCGCAGAGCGGTCCTCCGAACCTGGAGGCGAAATTGGACCATGGCCGGACTCATTTGCCAGAAGGGCCAGTTGGACCCGGCCAGAAAGTCCGAGCTTCCGAAAGATGGTCGTCAGGTGCGCCTTCACGGTGTGCTCGGTTATCATGAGCCGGCTTGCGATCTTCTTGTTGTTGACGCCCTCGCCAATAAGCAAGACGACCTCGCGTTCGCGGGGGGTCAAGCTCCCGAGTCGGGTCTCGTGGCCGGCGGAGTCTTTCGTTCGAAGCCGGGTGAGTCTGGCCAGTTCGCCGATCAGGTGAGGGACTAAGTTTCGCTTCACCCAAACCTCGCCTTGTTGGAGCATGAGCACGGCTTTCCTGAGGCGTAAGGGTTCGATCGCCTTTTCGCAATATCCCCAGGCCCCTGCCTTCAGCAGGGCGACCCCCTCCTTCGCATTGGGGGACCTGGCGAAGAGCACGATCTTGGTTTCGGGGCTCAATTGCCGGATGGCCTGGACGCCCTCAAGTCCCCCAAGCCGGTGCAGGGCAAGATCGAGGAGCAGAATATCCGGCTTGAGATCGGCCAGGCTTCGGTCCAGAGAGCCTCGCTCGCCGACATCAAGGACGGTGTACATGTCCTTGAGCGCTTGGGTCCACTGGCCA
>VBDM01000154.1 GCA_005881355.1 Betaproteobacteria bacterium | reverse complement strand
CATGATCACGGAAATCGCGCTGCTCGCGCTGCGCAGGCGCAGCGCTCTCGCGGGGCTTCGCGCCCGCGGCGCGGCTCGGGAAGGCCGCCGGTGAAGCCCAGGCACAAGCGGCTGGCGATGATCGCGGGAGGGCTCGCCGCGCTCGGCGCGGCGGCGGCCTTCGTGCTCGCCGCGTTCCAGGAAAATCTCGTGTTCTTCTTCACGCCGTCCCAGGTCGCGGCGAAAGAGGTGCCGCAGGGGCGCGCGTTCCGCATCGGCGGGATGGTCACGCCCGGCAGCGTGATGCGCCAGCCGGACGGCGTCACCGTCCAGTTCGTGGTCACCGACACGGCGAAGAACGTCCCGGTCGTCTACCGCGGTCTCCTTCCTGACCTGTTCCGAGAAGGCAAGGGCGTGGTGACACAGGGCAAGCTCGGCGCGGACGGCGTCTTCTACGCGAGCGAAGTGCTCGCCAAGCACGACGAGAACTACATGCCCCCCGCGGCGGCGGACGCGATCAAGCAGGCCCAATCCATCAACGAAAAGGCGGCGCACACCCTGGTGACCCAGGGCGCCGGCCGCAAATGATTCCCGAGGTCGGCCAGCTCGCGCTCGCGCTCGCGCTGTGCCTTGCGATCGCCCAAGCCTTGCTCGGGCTCGCCGGGGCCGCGCGCGGCGACGGCGTCTGGATGCGCGCCGCGCGGCCCGCGGCCCGCGGGCAGTTCGTGTTCGTGGCCACCGCCTTCGGCTGTCTCACCTATGCCTTCGTCGCCAACGATTTCACCGTGGCCTACGTCGCGTCCAATTCCAATTCGGCGCTCCCGCTCGCCTACCGCGTCTCGGGCGTGTGGGGCGGGCACGAGGGCTCGATCCTCCTGTGGATCCTGATGCTGTGTGTCTGGACGGTGGGGGTGACGCTTTTCAGCCGCCAGCTTCCCGATGACATGGTGGCGCGCGTGCTCGGGGTGATGGGCCTCGTCAGCACCGGGTTTCTCCTTTTCATCCTGTTCACCTCCAACCCCTTCCTGCGGCTCTTTCCCGCGCCCGCCGACGGCCGCGACCTGAATCCGCTGCTGCAGGACCCGGGCATGGTCGTCCATCCGCCGATGCTCTACATGGGTTACGTGGGCTTCTCGATCGCGTTCTCCTTCGCCGTCGCGGCGCTCCTCTCCGGCCGGCTCGACGCGGCGTGGGCACGCTGGTCGCGCCCCTGGACCACCGCGGCCTGGGCTTTTCTCACCGTGGGCATCGCGCTCGGCAGCGGCTGGGCCTACTACGAGCTCGGCTGGGGCGGGTGGTGGTTCTGGGATCCGGTGGAAAACGCCTCCTTCATGCCCTGGCTCGTCGGGACGGCGCTCATCCATTCGCTTGCGGTCACGGAAAAACGCGGGGCCTTCCGCAGCTGGACCGTGCTGCTCGCGATCCTGGCCTTCTCCCTGAGCCTGCTGGGGACGTTCCTGGTGCGCTCGGGAGTCCTCACCTCGGTCCACGCCTTCGCGACCGACCCCGCGCGCGGCGTATTCATACTCGCGCTGCTCGTCGTCGTGATCGGCGGATCGCTCCTGCTCTACGTGTGGCGTGCGCCGCGGATCGGCCTGGGCGGAGGCTTCGAGCCCCTGTCGCGCGAATCGATGCTGCTCGCCAACAACGTGATGTTCGCCGCTGCGGCCGGCTCGGTGCTGCTCGGGACGCTCTACCCGCTCGCGCTCGACGCGTCGGGCCTGGGGAAGATCTCGGTCGGGCCGCCGTATTTCGAGACGGTGTTCGTGCCGCTCATGGCGCCGGCGCTCTTTCTCATGGGAATCGGCCCGCTCGCCCGCTGGAAAAAGGCGAGCATTCCCAATATCGCCGCGCGCCTGCGCTGGGCTTTTGCGGCGAGCCTGGTCGCGGCGCTCGCGATTCCGTTCGCGATGGGGCGCTGGAGCCTCCTCGTCGCCTTCGGCATCCTGCTCGCCACGTGGGTCGCCGCGAGCGGCGTCGTTCAGCTCTACGAAAAAGTGAGGAACGCGGCGGGCGGTACGAGCGCCTGGACCCGGCTGCGCAGCACACCGCGCGCGACCTATGGGATGCTGCTCGCGCACTTCGGGGTTGCGGTGTTCGTCGCCGGCGTGACCCTGGTGAAAGGCTACGAGAGCGAGAGGGACGTGCGCATGGAGCCGGGCGACACCGTCGAGCTCGGCGGCTACACGTTCCGCTTCGACGGCGTGAGGGATGTGCAGGGGCCGAATTACGTCGCGGCGCATGCTTCGATTCACGTGAGCCGGGACGGCCGTACCGTCACCGTGCTTCATCCCGAGAAGCGCATCTACACGGTGCAGAACATGCCGATGACTGAAGCCGCGATCGATCCCGGCTTCACGCGCGACCTGTACGTGTCGCTCGGCGATGCGGTGGGCGCGACGGCATGGATCGTGCGCGTGCAGCACAAGCCGTTCATCGACTGGATCTGGGGAGGCTGCCTTCTCATGGCGCTGGGCGGCGCGATCGCCGCGAGCGACCGGCGCTACCGGGTCGCGGCGAGGCGATCGCAGGAGCAGTACGCGGCGGCGCCCGCCGCTCCCTGACGATCCCGAAAAGGCAACGATGAATCGCTTCGTTCTGCCCCTGGCCATATTCGCGGCGCTGATCGCACTGCTCGCGGTCGGGCTCACGCTCAATCCGCGCGAGGTTCCCTCGCCGCTGATCGGCAAGCCCGCGCCCCATTTCGAATTGCCGCAGCTCGACCAGGCGGCGAAGACCTTCACGGAAAAGGACATGGTCGGCCGCGTCTGGATGCTCAATGTCTGGGCCTCCTGGTGCGTCACCTGCCGCGAGGAGCATCCGGTGCTGCTCGGCCTCGCGAAGAGCGGTGCGGTCCCGCTCTACGGGTTGAACTACAAGGACAAGCGCGAAGACGGCCTGGCGTGGCTGAAAAGCATGGGCGATCCCTATCAGCTCTCGATCCACGACGTCGAAGGCAAATCCGCTACAAGCGCATCGGCGCGCTCACCCCGGAGATCGTCAGGGACAAGGTGCTGCCCCTGGTGCAAGAGCTCGGCCGTGGCTAGGCTTCTTGCGTTCCTGTTGGTCGTCTCGCCGGCCCCGTGGGCGCACGCGAAGGAAGCCGCCCCTGCGGCGGCGGATCCGGCGCTCGAGCAAAAGGTCATGGCGCTCGCTGCCGAGCTGCGCTGCCTCGTCTGCCAGAACCAGACCATCGCCGATTCGACCGCGCCGCTCGCCGAGGACCTGAGGAACCAGGTCAGGGAGAAGATGCGGCAGGGGGCGAGCGATTCGGAGATCATCGATTTCATGGTGGCGCGCTACGGCGATTTCGTCCTCTACCGCCCGCCGGTCAAGGCGACGACGCTGCTGCTGTGGTTCGGGCCGCTGCTGCTCGTCGTCGCCGGGCTTCTCGTCCTCCTCCGCCGCCTCCGGCGGCGGCCCCCGCCTGAGCTGGAGCTCACGACCGCCGAGCGCGAGCGGGCGCGGAAGCTCTTGACGGAGAGCGAAGCGGAGCCGCGATGAGCGCTTTTCTCGTGATCGGCGCGCTGCTCGTCGCCGGCGCCCTGCTCTTCATCGTGCCGCCGCTCCTGCGCCGCGGCTCGCGCCCGGGCGCGACGCGCGACGCCGTCAACGCCGCGGTGTACCGCGATCAGCTGCGCGAGCTCGAATCCGACCTGCGCGCCGGAACGCTGGCCCCGGACCAGTATGAAAAAGCGTGCAGCGAAATCGAGGCGCGGTTGCTGGCGGACGTAGGCCGGGGCGATGCTCCGGCCGGATCCGCGCGCGGAACGCGCGCCGCGGCGGTCGCGTTGGGCCTGGCCGTGCCGATTTGCGCGCTCGCCGTCTACGTCGCCGTCGGCAATCCGCGCTCGCTCGCGCCGCAGGCCGCCCAAGGAGAAGCCTCGCACGGATTGAGCGCGCAGCAATTCGAAGCGCTCGTCTCGCGACTGGCGGCGCGTTTGAGGGACAACCCCGAGGATGCCGAGGGCTGGATGATGCTGGGCCGCTCGTACGCAGTGCTCGGCCGCTTCCCCGACGCCGCCAAGGCGTATTCCAACGCGGCAGCGCGCTCGCCGCGGGACGCGCAGTTGCTCGCCGACTACGCCGACGCCCTCGCGATGGCGCAGGGCCACCTGCAGGGCGAGCCCGAGAAAATCATCGCCCGCGCGCTCGCAATCGATCCCCTGAACGTCAAGGCGCAACTGCTCGCCGGCACCGCAGCCTTCAACAGAAACGACTACGCCGGCGCCGCACTGCACTGGGAACGGGTCCTGGATGCGGTCCCCGGGGAATCCGAGATGGCCCAAGGGCTCCGCGCGAGCATCGCACAGGCGCGCACGCTGGCTGCCGGCCCGCGAGCGGCAACCTCGGGAAGCACCGCAGGAGGCGGGCGTATAAGGGGCGTGGTGAAGATCGCGCCGGAACTGGCCGCGAAAGTGCGGCCGGGCGACACCGTATTCATCTTCGCGCGGGCGGAACAAGGCCCGCGCATGCCGCTCGCCGTCCTGCGCAAGCGGGGGCGCGATCTCCCGGTGGAATTCACCCTCGACGATTCCATGGCGATGAGCCCGGCGGCGAAGCTCTCCGACCATCCGCGCGTCGTGATCGGGGCGCGCGTCTCGAAATCCGCCAACGCAGCCGCGCAAGCGGGTGATCTGCAGGGCCTGAGCGCGCCGGTCGGAGTCGGCGCCAACGGCGTCAACGTGGTGATCGACACCGAGCTGCGCGCGCCGGCCGGGAAATAGCTCGAGCCCGCGCCGGCCGCTGATGATGGATTACGCGTAATGGCGCAACCGGGCCGCCTCGCTGAGAACGTCATGCACTTCGCGCGCGTGCTGCGCGCCGCGGGCCTGCCGATCGGCCCCGACCGGGTGCTCGACGCGGTGCGCGCGCTCGAGGTCGCGGGGGTCGAGAGGCGCGATGACTTCTACTGGACCCTCGCTTCCGTTTTTCTCGACCGGCGCGAGCAGTTCGAGATCTACGACCAGGCGTTCCACATCTTCTGGCGCGACCCGCAGCTGCTCGAGCGCGTGATGGCGATGTTCCTGCCGCAGGTCTACGGCAGGCAGTCCCGGGAAGAACCGCACTCGGGCCGCATCGCCGAAGCCCTCCGCCCGAGGCAGAAGAAGCCGCACGAGGGGACCGCCGAGCCGCCGCAGGAGACGCGGCTCGACGCGACCCTAAGCTTCTCATCCCGCGAAGTGCTCCAGCACGCCGACTTCGAGACCATGACGAGCGAGGAGCTTGCTCAGGCGAAAAAACTGATCGCGAACCTGCGGCTGCCGATCCCCGAGATCCGCACGCGGCGGTTTCAACCCGATCTTCACGGGGCGCGCGTGGATCTGCGCGCGAGCCTGCGCGCGAGCTTGAGGCACGGCGGCAAGATCATTCCCCTCAGGCGCCGCTCGCCCGAGCGGCGCCATCCGCCGCTCGTGATCCTGTGCGACGTGTCCGGGTCGATGAACCGCTACTCGCGAATGTTCCTTCACTTCCTGCACGCGATCACCAACGACCGCGACCGGGTGACGAGCTTCGTGTTCGGCACGCGGCTCACCAACATCAGCCGCTGCCTGCGCCATCGAGACGTGGACGTCGCGATGGCTCGGGTGGCGGACGCGATCGCCGACTGGTCCGGCGGCACGCGCATCGGCAACTGCCTCGCCGATTTCAACCTGCGCTGGTCGCGCCGCGTGCTCGGGCAGAACGCGATGGTGCTGATGATCTCCGACGGCCTGGACGGCGACGTCGGCGAAGGGCTCGCGAAGCAGATGGAGCGCCTGCACAAGTCCTGCAGGAAGCTCCTCTGGCTGAATCCGCTGCTGCGCTACGAAGGGTTCGAAGCGCGGCCGGCGGGCGTGCGCGCGATGCTGCCGCACGTGGACGAGTTCCTGCCGGTGCACAATGTGGCGAGCCTGATCGATCTCGCGCGGGCGCTCGAGGAATCGCACCAGCACCGCCGCGCGGCCTGAGCGCTCCCCGACCCCGCCGGACGGCGGGGAAGCTAGGTTTTCAAAGTCGGCATCAGCTTCAGGGCGTTCTCGCGCTCGATTGCGCGCAGATCCTTCGGCTTGAAGCGGAACGCAGTCAGGCCGCCGATCTCCTCGGCGCCGTCGCGGAACGGGAAGTCGGTGCCGAACAGCACCTGCGACGGCGTGACGATCTTCATCAGCGCCGCGAGCGCGCCCGCATGGTTTCCTTGAGCCGTGTCGTAGTAGAACTTCCTCAGTTCGTACATCAGGCCCTTAGGCATCCGCTCCGCGGCCTTCTCCTTCAGGTCGGTCTCATGGCGCGTGAAGCGGCTCAGGAGAAACGGCATCGTGCCGCCGCTGTGCGAGAAGATCCAGCGGATGCCCGGATAGCGGGCCGCCGTGCCGCTGAACACGAGGCTCGCGATGGTGCGCGTGGTGTCGGTCGCGTACTCGACGACCGCCGGCGGCACTTCACTCTTGATGTTGCGGCAGCAGTCGGGCGAAAGCGGATGCGTGTAGATCACCGCCTTTCTCCGGTTGAGCTCTTCCCAGACCGGCGCGAAGGCCGTATCGCCCAGGTATTTGTCCTGGTAGCTCGTCATCAGGCCGACGCCGTCCGCCTTGAGCGTGTCCAGCGCGTAGGCGATCTCCTTGAGCGCGCCATCGGTGTCGAGGAGCGGCAGGGTCGCGAAGCTGGCGAAGCGGCCCTTGTTGTCGTGCGCGAGCTGCGCGCCGTATTCGTTCGAGAGGCGCGCGATCCTGCGCCCCTTCTCCAGGTCCGCGGTCACGGCGCTCGGCTGGATGAGCGAGAGCACCGACACGGCGATGCCGCTCTTGTCCATGTCCTCGAGCGACATCTCGGGCGACCACTTGAAGGTCGAGCCCGCGCGCCGGCCGCTGACCTCCTCGAGATAGCCTGGGTACATGAGATGGTGGTGCACGTCGATGCGGTACGGCTTGCCGGGCTTCTTCGCGCCCTGAGCCAACAGCTCTCCCGGCAGCAGGGCGGCGGCGCCGAGCGCCCCGAGCGCGCCGAGAAAACCGCGCCGCGGCGCGCAGCGGGCGCACGCGGGACGCGCGCCGGATGCAGATGCAGACATCGTGGACTCCTCCTGTGAAATTCCCTCGGAAAGTATCCTATCATAGGGATCGAGGCGATCCGGCGGAGGAGGCATGAGCGCAATTCGGACGGCGTGTCTCGCGGCGCTGCTCGCCGCGTCGGGCGCGTCGGCGCAGGATTCCGCCGCCAACTACCCGAGCCGTCCGATCCGCGTCATTGTCCCCTTCCCCGCGGGCGGCGCGGCCGACGCGCTGCCGCGCATCGTCGCCGAGAAGCTCGCCGCGCGCTGGGAGCAGCCGGTCATCGTCGAGAACCGCGCGGGCGCCTCGGGAGGCATCGGCGCGGAGGCCGTCGCGCGCGCCGATCCCGACGGCTACACGCTGCTCGCGACGCCGCCCGCGCCGCTCGTCATCAATCCCAGCCTGTACGCAAAGCTGCCGTACGACCCGACGCAGTTCGTGCCGGTGACAGTGATGGCCGCGATCCCGAGCGTGATGCTGGTGCATCCGAAGGTCGCTGCGAACTCGGTCCAGGAATTCGTCGCTTATGCACGCGCCAATCCGGGCAAGCTCAACTACGCCTCTCAGGGGACCACCACCGTCTCATTCCTGACCACCGAGATGTTCATGGCGATGGCGGGCGGACTCAAAATCACGCACGTGCCCTACAAGGGCACGGCGCCGGGGCTCGCGGCGCTCCTCGCCGGCGAAGTCGAGCTGATGTTCGACAACCTCGGCGTGACGCTCGCGCACGTGCGCGCGGGCAAATTGAAAGCCCTCGCCGTCTGCGGCCCGCGGCGCGTGGCGTCGCTTCCCGACGTG
>VBDM01000153.1 GCA_005881355.1 Betaproteobacteria bacterium | reverse complement strand
GGGTTTACCGACCGCGATACGCGATCCGGTAGATCGCCCCCGCGTGGTCGTCCGATACCAGGAGCGATCCGTCGGGCATCACTTCGATATCGACGGGCCTGCCCCACGCGGACTCGCCCTGCAGCCATCCTTCGGCGAAGACTTCGTGCTTCACCACCCGCCCGCCTTCGATCACCACGCGCTTGATGCGGTAGCCGATCCTCCTGCTGCGGTTCCACGAGCCGTGCTCGGCGATGAAGAGGCTGCTGCGGTACTCGGGCGGGAACTGGCTGCCGGTGTAGAAGCGCATGCCGAGCGCGGCCACGTGGGGCCCGAGCCGTACCGCGGGCGGCGAGAATTCCGAACACGCGCGCCTGCCGAACTCCGGATCAGCGGTGTCGCCCTGGTGGCAGTACGGGTAGCCGAAGTGCATGCCGGCCTTGGGCGCGTGGTTCAGCTCGTCGGAGGGCAGCTCGTCCCCCAGCCAGTCGCGGCCGTTGTCGGTGAACCAGAGCTCCTTGGTGCGCGGGTCCCAGTCGAACCCGACCGAGTTGCGCACGCCGCTCGCGAACACTTCGTAACCCGAGCCGTCCGGCCTGATCCGCGAGATGAGCGCGTAGCGCGCGGCGTCGGGCTCGCATATGTTGCAGGGCGCGCCGACCGGAACGTAGAGCCAGCCGTCGGGGCCGAAGCGGATGAATTTCCAGCCATGGTGCGTTTCGCGTGGAAAACGGTCGGTGACGACGACCGGTTTCGGCCGGGCGTCGAGATGCGCCTCGACGTCGTCGAAGCGCAGGATGCGGCCGACCTCCGCGACGTAGAGCGCGCCGCCGCGCACCGCCACGCCGTTCGGCATCCTCAGGCCCGAGGCGAGCGTGATGACCTGCGTGGCCTTCGCGTCCCGGTAGCGCACCGCGTACACGCTGCCGTTGGTGCGCGTGCCGACGAAGAGCACCTTGCCCTTTCCCAGCGCCAGCGAGCGCGCATCCGGAACCTCGTCGGCGAAGACGCCGATCTCGAAGCCCGGCGGCAGCTTGATGCGCTCGAGCGGCAGGCGCTGGGCGGGCGCGGCCTGCGGCAGAGCGATTGCAAGGCAGGCGAAACCTGTCTGCAACGCCGCAGCTGAAAAGTTTCCTTTCACGGTTCGTCCTGTCAGAATTCCGGGCTCGCCCAGCGGCGAGGTCGTCCCATGAAGCTTATCACCTGGAACATCCAGTGGTGCCGCGGCCGCGACGGCAGGGTCGACCCGGCGCGTATCGGCAAGGTGCTGCGGGAGATGGCCGATTTCGACGTGCTGTGCCTGCAGGAGGTCGCGCGCAATTACCCGGATCTGCCGGGAAGCCCGGGTGAGGACCAGTACGAGGCGCTCGCGGGGCTGTTTCCGGAGTACGCCCTGGTGAAGGGCGTAGCGACGGACGCGCTCGCCCCCAGCGGCGACCGGCGCGAGTTCGGCAATGCGCTCATCACCCGCCTGCCGATCGTGCAGGTATTCCGCCATCTGCTGCCCTGGCCGGCGGATGCTTCGGTGCCGAGCATGCAGCGAGCGGCGATCGAAGTCGTGCTCGACTTGCGTTCCGGGCCGTTGCGCGTGACCACTACCCACCTCGAGTACTACTCGGCGAAGCAGCGCGCCGCGCAAGTCGAGCGCCTGCGCGAGCTGCAGATCGAGGCGGCGGGCCACGCCGCCGCGCCTGCCGCGGGGAAAAAGGACGGGCCGTTCCGGCCGGTGCCGCGCCCCGCATCAGGAGTTCTCACCGCCGATTTCAATTTCCGGCCGGATGATCCGCTGCACCAGCGCTTGCAGTCGCCGCTCGGGGCGGGCGTTCCGGCGTACCGCGACGCCTGGACGCTGCGCCATCCAGGTGAGCCGCACGCGCCGACGCTCGGCGTGCACGACAAGGAGCAGTGGCCGGGACCGCCGTTCGCATGCGATTTCGTTTTCGTGACCGGGGACCTCGCCGGTCGCGTCGAGGACGTGGTCGTCAACGGATCGACCGACGCCTCGGATCATCAGCCGGTGATGCTCGTGCTGCAGGATTAGAGCTACGCCGCGAACCTTTCGCGGAATCTCGCCTCGTAGGACGGATCGAGCGTTCCCATCCAGCGGTCCCAGAACAGGAAGTAGAAGCCGTAGTTGTGGCGCGCCCGGTCGTGGTGGGTGTTGTGCGCGACCGAGGTGTTGACCCAGCGGCCCAACGGGTGCTGCGGCCAGCCGCGGGGATAGAGCTCGTAGCCGAGGTGGCCGTATACGTTGATGACGGTCGAGATAGTCTGGAAAATCAGCAGCGCCCACGGATGCGAGGGCATGACGAAGAAAATCAGCACCACTCCGAGCGCCTCGACGACCGACTCGAAGGGATGAAAGGCGTAGGCGGTCCATGGCGTGGGATTGGTCGAGAGGTGATGCACGCCGTGAAAGGTGCGAAACAGCGCCCGGGTGTGCATCAGCCTGTGGGTCCAGTAAAAATAGGCGTCGTGCACGAGGATCATGAGGGGAATGCTCAGCCAGAAGTAGATCCAGCCGTACTGCGCCACGTCCCAGTACAGCTGGGTATGGGGCGCGAGGCCGTAGCCGAAAATCACGCCATTGATGAGGCCGAAGATGAGGACGGCGAGGATGGAGTAGGCGATTTCACGCCGGATTTGCCCTCCTTGCGGCATGGCTCTTTGCAGTTTTCCTCGCGTGTTCCGTCTTCCATACCAGGCCGCGAAGGCAATTCCGGCGAGCGCCAGGTAGCGAATCCCGTAAATTCCCGCGCCGAAGAGGAAAGGCCACAGGAAAGGGCCTTGCGGCAACAAGGCGTTCGCTGAATCGAGCGTACTCATACGCGCATTTTAAAGCAGGTTTTACTGGAACCGGTACGCGAGACCCACGCTCGCATAGTAGTTCGAGGTGCGCTCGGTGAGGGGGCTGCGCGCGGCATCGCCGCGAAGCTTGCGCGCCTCGGCGCTTCCGACCGCCAGCCATTCGCGGCTCAAGTCCACCGACCAGAGAAGTCCGATGCTCGTAAACAGGGGTCCGCTTCCCGCATCGAATACGGTGAGCCCGGTCGCCGCCGACTGCTGCGGCGTGATGCCGTAGAAGGACTGGACCGATCTCGCGTTCGCCCACGTCGCCTGGGCGAATACTCCGGCGAGAATGCCTCCCTCGCCGTAGATCCCCGCGGTGAGCCGCAAGTCGGCCTGGGCGCCCAGATCGGCGTGCGCGTGCCGCCGCACGCGCGCGAGAAGCGTGACCGGGACCGGGCCGAGCTTCCGGTCCCATTCGGCATGCAGGCCGAAGGATATCCCGGGGTCGATGTCCGGGACATCGTGGCTTCGCAGGAAACTAGACTCGCTTGCCGCGCGCCCTCCCTCGTAGGCGAGCTGCGCCCCGAAGTTGAGCCCGGGCGCGAGCTCCACCCTCGCGCCGCCTTCGAGCAGCCCTTGGGTCGTGCGCGCGAACCAGGGCCGGCCGTAATACCTCAGCACCGGGATCAGCTCGCCGCGCTGGGAGTCGGAGCCGTCGTAAGCCGGCCGCGCGCGCAGGCCGGCGCCGATCAGGACGTGATCTTCCGCGGGACTTTGACCGAAGGCCGCGAGCGGGACGACAAGGCCGAACACGAGCGCTGGACTGCGCATGCGGTGCAATTTGATCATGACTTCGGCCATTCAGCAAAAAAGGGCGGTCAGCGTGCGCGGAGGAATTCCACCAGGGCGTCGAGGATCTCGTCCGGTTTTTCGGCCATGAGATTGTGGCCGCTGTCGCGCAGAGTCCGGGTGCGGCCATGGCGTCCTCCTCGGAAGTCCGGAGGATTCTAGCAGCAGGGGAGGGCGCGCTTTTCGGGCGAAAAAAAACCGCGCCCGAAAGGGCGCGGCTCCGTCTTCTGTCCTGCGATCAGCCCAGCCTGATCGGCACGTAGATCGTGCTGCCTTCGCGCTGTATCAGGAGCGCGACGGTCCCGCGCGACCGGTCGACGAGCCGGCGCAGCTGATCGGCGCTTTTCACGGGCTGGTTGTTGAGGGCGAGGATCACGTCGCCGGGCTGCACTCCCGCGCGCGCCGCGGCGCCTTCGACTTCCTCGACGAGCAGGCCGCCTTCTGCTGCGACCTGCTTGCGCTCCTCCTCGGTGAGCGGGCGCACCGCGACGCCGAGCTTGCCCGAGCCCGTTCGCGCGCCGTCGTCGGCCCTGGCGATTTTTTCGGGCGGGATCTCGCCGAGCGAGGCGCGCAGCTCCCGCGTTTCGCCCTGGCGCCACACCTTGAGGTTGACGGCCGTCCCCGGGCGCGACTCGCCGATGATGCGGGGAAGGTCGATCGAATTCTCGACTGCGCGCCCGTCCACCGCGAGGATGACGTCCCCGGGCTTGATTCCGGCTTTGTCCGCCGGGCTTTTCGGCTCGATCGCGCTGACCAGGGCGCCCTGCGCCTTCTTGAGTCCGAAGGAATCGGCCAGATCCTGGCTCACTCCCTGGATGGTGACGCCCAGCCGCCCGCGGCTGACCTTGCCGTGGGGACCGCGAACGACAGCCCCATGTAGCCGCCGGTGCGGCTGTAGATCTGCGAATTGATGCCGATGACCTCGCCCGCCATGTTGAACAGCGGCCCGCCGGAGTTTCCGGGGTTGATCGCGACGTCGGTCTGGATGAAGGGCACGTAGGTCTCGTCGGGAAGCGCGCGCGACTTCGCCGAGATGATGCCCGCCGTGACCGTGTTCTCCAGGCCGAAAGGCGATCCGATCGCCGCGACCCACTCGCCGACCTTGGCCTTCGAGGGGTCGCCGATCCGGACCGTGGGCAGGTTCTTCGCGTCGATCTTCACCAGCGCGACGTCGGTGCGGCGATCGACTCCGATCACCTTCGCCTGGAACTCGCGGTTGTCGGTCAGCTTGACCGCGACTTCGGCCGCATCGTCGACCACGTGCGCATTGGTGAGGATGTAGCCGTCCGCGGTCACGATGAAGCCCGATCCGATTCCCTTGCGTATGGAATCGCCCTGGGGGAAAGGAATCTGGAAACGGCGGAAAAACTCGTAGAGCGGATCGCCCGGCTCGCCGGGGATCTGGAACTGCTGCGCCTGGGTGCGCACGCGCGCGGTGGTGCTGATGTTGACGACCGCCGGGCCGTATTGCTCGACCAGCGCGCTGAAGTCCGGAAGCCCGCGCGCCGGTGCTTGAACCGACGCGATCTGGGCCTGCGAGCTGGAAATGGGGGCGAACCTGCCGTTCTCGCATCCCCAGGTCACCGCGGCGGCGCACGCAGCGATGATCAGGGCGAACCTTTTTCCGTGCATGGGGGTCTCCGAGTGTTCCGGTAACGCGCATTTGGGCAGCACCGGCGGGACGAAGTTCCGCGCCGCTCCGACCGATACATTCTGTTACCGATGGAGGTGCCGGCTGCCGCCGGGAAAGAGCGTCGGCCCTACCTGGGCTGCCTCGATTGCACCGCCTGCTCGCGCGCCAATTGTTCGGCGCGCGCCCTCTTCAGGATGTCGGCGCACTCCTGCGAGCCGATCCTCAAGGCGAGCTCGATCGCCGTGTCGCCGTCCCCGCTCACCGTGTTGACGTCGGCGCCGTTCCTGAGCAGCAGGTCGACCATCTTCGCGTCGCCGCGCGTGGCGGCGTACATGAGCGGCGTGTAGCCGTTCTCGGCGACGAGGTTGGGGTCGAGGTTCTGGGAGAGGATCTTCTGGGCGTAGATGAGGTTGCCCTTCTCGATGGCGTAGAACAGCACCT
>VBDM01000142.1 GCA_005881355.1 Betaproteobacteria bacterium | reverse complement strand
CAACGCGGAACCCGCCGCGCTCGAACTGTTTCCGGTCATAGCGCTCGAACTTGGTCGGGACCTTGTCGTAGAACCGCAGCGATCCGGCGCGAATCGGCCGATTGTCCTCGAGCCTGAAGGAGAGCAGCACGGCTTTCTTGATCCATTGGTGCGTGTGCCAGATCCCGTCGACCTTTTCGGCCACGCGCAATCGGCCGCGGTCGAGTTCGTCGAGCACCCGCGCGACTGCCTTACCGATCTTCGCCGGCGCCGAACCGGGAGAAAGCCGTTCGCGGTTTTCCCAGGCCTGCTCTATCGTGCTCTGCAGCTGCTGCATCGCGGGCGCGCTCATAGTATCCCCGTGAATTCTACGATACGACGGGCCGCCTCCACGCATTCGTCGATTTCCGCGACAAGCGCCATCCTGACATAGTGTGCCCCAGGATTGACGCCCGAGGCTTCGCGTGCGAGGAAACTCCCGGGGAGGACGGTGACGTGCCGCTCGGCATAGAGCCGGCGGGCAAATTCGGTGTCGGCGACCGGCGTGCGGGCCCACAGGTAAAAGCCCGCCTCGGGGCGGTCGAGCCGGAGCGCCTTCTGCATCATCGGAACGATGCGCGCAAACTTTTCCGAGTATTTCCTGCGGTTCTCGCGCACGTGGGCTTCGTCCCGCCAAGCGGCGACGCTCGCGTCCTGCACCGCCGGGTTCATGGCGCCGCCGTGGTAGGTGCGGTACAGCAGAAACGCCTTGAGTACTGCAGCGTCCCCGGCGACAAAACCCGAGCGCATGCCCGGCACATTGGAGCGCTTGGAGAGGCTGGAGAACATCACCAGTCGCTCGAAACCGCGGCCGAGCTCCGTTGCCGCCTGCAGGGCTCCAAGCGGGGGTGCAGCTTCATCGAAATAGATTTCCGAATAGCATTCGTCGGAAGCGACGACGAGCCCGTGCCGGTCGGCGAGCGTGAAGATGTCTTTCCATTCGGCCAGGTCCAGCACCTTTCCGGTCGGGTTCCCGGGAGAGCAGACGTAGAGCAGCTGCGTGCGGCGCCAGACATCCTCGGGAACCGATCCGTAATCGGCTGCAAATCCGTGCTCTGAAGTGGTGTTGACGTAGTGCGGCCGCGCACCGGCAAGCAGTGCCGCACCCTCGTAAATCTGGTAGAAGGGATTGGGACAGACCACGACGGCATCGCCGCGCGCAGGGTCGACCACCGTCTGAGCAAAGGCGAACAGCGCCTCGCGCGAGCCGTTCACCGGCAGCACCTCGGTCTTCCAGTCGATCGAGCGCAAACGGTAGCGCCGCGCCAGCCATTCGGCGATCGCCTGCCGTAATGCATCGCCCCCCGCGGTGGGCGGGTACGCTGCGAGCTTCGCTAGGCTCTCCGACAACGCGCGCTTGATCAGATCGGGTGTTGGATGCCGCGGCTCGCCGATGCCGAGGTTGATATGCGCGAGTCCCGGGTCGGGCGCGACATCCGCGAAGAGCTTGCGCAGCTTTTCGAACGGGTAGGGTTGCAGCGACTGCAGTCGGGGATTCATTCGCCGAGATTCGGAGACGCCCGGGCTGCCTGCGCCCGCGCGTGTCAACGCGTGCTCCGCTGCTCCTCGGCCGGCGCCGGCTCAAGGCCCGCCACGGGCTTCCAGCCCGGCTTGCGATGCTCGGCGACGACGCTGGTGAAGATCCCCCCGCGGACATGGAAACGGGCGGTGAGGCGCAGGAACCGCGGCGCGAGCAGCTTGACGAGGTCGTCGCAGATCCGGTTCGTGACCTCTTCGTGGAAGGCGCCCTCGTTGCGGAAGGACCAGATGTAGAGCTTGAGGCTTTTCAGCTCAACGCACTTTCGGTCGGGAACGTAGTCGAGATAGAGGGTGGCGAAGTCGGGCTGCCCGGTCCTCGGGCAAAGGCAGGTGAACTCCGGAATCTGCATGCGGATCAGATAGTCGCGGCGCGGGCTTGGATTGGAAAAGCTCTCCAGCGACTTGCTCGGCTTGGACGGCATTCGGGGTCCGGATGCGAAGAGGGAGATGGTATTATATGTGCTCCGTTTTCTCGACGAGGAATCCGGCCCGCAGCCGGTTTTCTTTTATCCGGATTTGTAGCGTGTTCTGCTAGCGTGCGGCTCACTCAAATCAAGCTCGCCGGCTTCAAGTCCTTCGTCGATCCCGCCTCTGTAAACGTACCCGGCCAGCTCGTCGGCGTGGTCGGGCCGAACGGCTGCGGCAAGTCGAACATCATCGACGCCGTGCGCTGGGTGCTCGGCGAGTCCCGCGCCTCCGCCCTGCGCGGCGACTCGATGCAGGACGTCATTTTCAACGGCTCCTCGCTGCGCAAGCCCGTAGCGCGCGCAGGCGTAGAGCTCTTCTTCGACAACAGCCTCGGCAGGGCCGCGGGTCAATGGTCCCAGTACGCCGAGATCTCGGTGAAAAGGGTGCTGCAGCGCGACGGGGAGTCTTCCTACTTCATCAACAACACCCATGTGCGGCGCCGCGACGTGCAGGACATCTTCCTCGGCACCGGGCTGGGTCCCAGGGCCTATGCCATCATCGAGCAGGGCATGATCTCGCGCATCATCGAGGCGAAGCCCGAGGAGCTGCGCGTGTTCCTCGAGGAAGCGGCCGGCGTCTCCAAGTACAAGGAGCGGCGGCGCGAGACCGAGCATCGCCTGGCCGACACGCGCGAGAATCTGGCGCGCGTCGGCGACATTTGCCGGGAGCTCGGGGTCCAGATCGAGCGGCTCGAAAAGCAGGCGGAGGTCGCTCGCCGGTACAACGAGCTTTCGGCCGAGCGGGCGCAGAAGCAGAACCTGCTGTGGCTCCTGCGCCGCAACGAGGCCGATGCCGAGGCCCAGCGCCACGCGCGCGATATCGAGCGCGCCGCCACGGATCTCGAGGCGGAAATGGCGCGGCTGAGGGAGATCGAGCGCGAGCTCGAGCAGGCCCGCAGCGACCACTTCGCATCGGGCGATGCGCTCGGCGCCGCGCAGGGCGAGCTCTACGGGGCGAACGCCGACGTGTCGCGCGTGGAAACTGAAATTCGATTCGTGGCTGAGACGCGCCAGCGCCTCGAAGCGCAGCTTGCCCAGTTGCAGGCGCAGCGAGACACCGGGCAGCAAAACGACGCCGAGCTGCGGGACGCGACAAGATCCTGGCAGGCGAAGCTCGAGCAGTCGCGCGAGAGCCTGGAGCTATCGCGGACCAAGCTGGCCGAGGAGCAGGCCAAGCTGCCGAAGATGGAGCAGGCTTTCCGGTTGCTGCAGGGACGGATCGCCGGCGAGCGCGAGCGCATCGCCCAGGCCGAGCAGGCGTTCCAGGTGGAGCAGGCGCATCTGGCGCACGCGGGAAAGACGCTGCAAGGATTGGAGAGCCGCGAGGAGCGGTTGCTCGCCGAGCGCGCCGAGCTGGTTGCCCCCGATTCCCGGTTGCGGGCCAACCTCGAGCAGGAGCTCTCCCAAAGCAGCGCGGAGCTTTCTCGCCAGGAGGTGCTGCTCGCCCAAGTAGAGAAGGCGCGCACGACCGTGGAACAGCAACGACAGGCCGCGACGGACGGACTGCAAACCTTGGAACGCGAGCTTTCCGCCCTGGAGGGCAGGCTGCTCACCTTGCAGAAGATCCAGAATCAGGTGGAGGAGAACGGGCGGATTCAGACTTGGATCGATCGACACGAGCTCGCATCCCGATCCCGGCTGTGGCAGAAGATCCGGGTCGAGGCGGGATGGGAGGCTGCAGTCGAATCGGCGCTGCGTGACCGGCTGCACGCGATGGAAATGTCCGACCCCGAGCTGCTGCAGCGGCTGCTCGATGACCCGCCTCCCGCAAAGGTCAGCGCCTTCATTCCAGGACCGGATGCGAAGCCGGAGCGCGAGCGCGGGTTGAAACCGCTCGCCGAGTATGTCGTCGCGCTCGAGCCGGCCGTGAGCGGAGTCATCGCGGCGTGGCTTGCGCCTTATTACGCCGTAGAGGGCGTGCCTCGCCTCATGACCCGCATGGAATTGTCCCCTCGGGCCGTGCTCGTCAATCGCGAGGGCCACCAGTTCAACCGTTTCGGCGTGAGCTTTCACGCGCCTGATCCGGCGGACACCGGTATCCTTGCCCGCCAACGCGAAATCGAGGCTTTGAGGACCGATGCCCGCCAGCGCCAGGACGGGATCGACAAGAAGCGCGAGGACCTTTCCCGGCTCGAGCGCTCGCTTGCCGAACACGACGAGGGCCTCGCCAAGCTGCGCGTTGCCGGTGCGGCGCTCAAACAGCACCACCACGAGCGCCAGCTGGAAAGCCTCAAGCTCACTCAAGGGCAGGAGCGCTACGAGGAGCGCGGCGGGCAGATCGAGGGTGAGTTGCGCGAGATCGCGGCTCAGAAGGCTCAGGAAGAGGCCGCGCAGACGGCCGCCGAAGCGCGTCTGGAACGACACCAGCATGAAATCGACGATCTGTATCGCAAGCTGGAGCTGACCCAGCGAGAGCACGACGCCGGGGAGCGAAGCCTGGAGGCGCAGCGCAACGTTTTGCTGCAGTCCGAGCGTGAGGTTCAGGAGGCAGGTTATAAAGAGAAAGAATGTACAAGTAAAATCATTGATATAGATAGATCATCTCAAGTACTACTTGAACATATTAAAGGAGCCGCGCAAAGCGCGGACCAGCTGCAGGCTGAGCTCGCCGCCATCAACGACCAGGCACTGCGGACCCAGCTTCAACAGGGGCTTGCCGCCCGAGTGGCCCGGGAACAGGCGCTGGCGGGGGCGCGGAACAGGCAGGAAGAAATTGGCAACAGGCTGCGCTCGGCGGAAGAGGCGAGGCTCGCCAGCGAGCAGAAACTGCAGCCTCTGCGCGACCGGATCGCCGAGCTGAGGCTGAAGGAGCAGGCGGCGCGCATCAGCTCCGATCAGTTCGCCCAGCAGCTGCGCGAGGCAGGCGCCGACCAAGCCGTCTTTGCTGGCGCGATGAAA
>VBDM01000141.1 GCA_005881355.1 Betaproteobacteria bacterium | reverse complement strand
CGCGGCGGAGGACTACCACCAGGAGTACTTCCGGCGCAATCCGGCCCAGCCCTACTGCGCTTTCGTGGTCAGGCCTAAGGTCGCAAAGTTCAGGAAGCATTTCCTGGAAAAGCTCAAAAGCTGATCCCACATCGAATGTCTGCGGTTCAGCCCGGAGCGCGAGGCCCGGACCGACCGCAGTCCATTCGCAACCCGCACAGGGGCCGGAATTTGCGGGAAGAGGCTTTGCCTCTGTGGGCGGCGGTAATGCCGCCTCCGTCATCGGCGCTGCCGTGCTTGTCGCAGCTTCCCCGGCCGATCTCGCCGTATTTTCCGACGGATTTCTGCGGGTTCCCTTACCAACTTTCTTTCAACGAGCCACTACTTCTTCTTTTTCTTCGCGGCTTTCTTGCCTTTTCTCTTCTTCGCCATCACTGGCCTCCATCAAAGGTTAAGGAAGGAAAACACGAAGCCCGTCCGTACTGCGACGGTCTATTCAATCGCCGGAATGAGCCCCGGCGGATCGAATTCCTTCGCCTCTCGACAAGGGGAGCGAGCGGCCCGGAAGAAAAATCTGCGTTCAATCTATCGCGATCACCGAAAAAAATATTTCAGGAGGATTACACATAATCAAGAAAGCAGCAAGAGCTATTTGATCGTCTTAAAGCGCGCCGCAACCTCCGGCGGCCTTCCTTCATCCGTTCGAATCGAAACCTTCACGCGATTCGAGCGCGTCCAATCCCGTAGGGTGTAGTGCACGCCACACGGTCGTGTCATAGAATCGAGGCCTTGGACGAGGCGGCGCTCGCCGTTCGCGCGCGGGACAGGGAGCAAAAGCCATGCAGGAAAACCCGTTCAAGGGCAAACGCGGAGTACGACGTTTGCTGAACGCGCTTCGCTATTCCTTAGAAGGGCTCGCCGCGGCGTTTCGCCACGAGGAAGCCTTTCGCCTGGAATCGTGGCTGGCCCTCGTCCTCATTCCGGCGGCGTTCTTCGCTCCGGTCGGCGGGACAGGCAGGATCCTGATGATCGCGAGCGTCCTGCTCGTGCTGATCGTCGAGCTGCTCAATACGGCGGTCGAGGTGGTGGTCGATCGCATATCCGCGCAAGAGCATCCGCTCGCCAAGCGCGCCAAGGACCTCGGCAGCGCTGCGGTGTTTCTGAGCCTCGTCAATGTCGGCGCGGTCTGGCTTCTGGTCCTGCTCGATTGATTGCTTTCGAAGTCTGGCATCGGTACCCCAACCGCGGGCCGGGCCCGAGCGGACGATCGCTCCCCGCCGTCGTGCGACAATTTCCCGAGCCCAACCTATCAAGCACGCGCTGGCGCGGCACCAGGCGACGCTGGAGATCGGAAGCACGCCCGGCAAGGGCAGCCGCTTCGCCGCGAAATTTCCCGCGCGCCGCGTAGTTCCGCAGCTCGCCGGCCTCTCGCAGCCCTCAGCCTCCTTGAGACTGGAGGCGGCGGTGCTGCCTTCCAAGGAGCAAACCCAGAGCAAGCCATAGTATCGCGCCGGGAATCGCAGCGGCCGCGAGGCCGGCGAGGCCAAGCCCCAGGCCTTTCAGCGCCGCATAGACCCAGCCGCTCGCGGCGTCGCCGCCGCGATACACCACCGTGTCGATGAAGTTCTTCGACTTGTACTTGGCCTCGCGCCTGAGCACCGTAAAGAGCATTTCGCGCGCCGGCCGGGCGATCGCGTAGTCGGCGGCCCGGCGCAGGATCTGGAAGCCGATCAGCACGGCGAGCACGGGGGCGAGGCCTATCGCGGCGAACCCAAGGAGCCCGAGCGCCGGAAGCAGGGCAAGCGCGATACCGACGCCGAGCTTTTCCACGAACTTCGCGACGACGAAAACCTGGCCGAGAAGGGTCAGCACGTTGACCGCGAGATCCACCCGGGCAAAGAGCGCGGTGCGCTCCGCGGAGTCCGGGTAGGTCGAGGCGATGAGCTGCGCGAGCTCCAGGTACACGAAGCCGTACAGCACCGTGTACAGGAGCACATAGGCGACGATGCCGAGGAGATAGGGCGAGCGGAGAATCTCGGCCACGCCCGACCATGTGGTGCCGCCGATCCGGTCGCCCGTCTCGGCGGCGCCGCCCGGGGCGAGAGTTCCGGCCCGGCGCAGCAGGGCGTAGATGCAGGCGAGCGCAAGCCCCAGAAAACCGCAGGACACGAGCAGGAGCTTCGCGGTCCCGAGAACGGCGGCCAGCGCGGCGGTGAGCGCGGGCCCCGCGAGCGCCCCGCAGCTTCCTCCCGCCGAGATGAAGCCGAACAGCCGCGCCGCCTGCTCCGGGCGGAACAGGTCGGTCATCAGGCTCCAGAACACCGAGACGACGAACAGGTTGAATACGCTGACCCAGACGAAGAAGCAGCGCGCGACCCACGGCGTCGCGAACGCGCTTTCGAACAGCGCGTAGAAAACGAGAACGTTGGCGACAAAGAACAGGTACGTCCAGGGCACCAGGCGCCGGCGCGGGAGCCGCGCCGCGGCCCAGCCGAAAAGCGGCACCGCGGCGAGCATCGCGGCGAAAGTCGCCGAGAACAGCCACGGAAGGTTCTCCACGCCGCCCTGCACTCCCATCTCGTCGCGCAGCGGCCGCAGGATGTAGTAGCCGCAGAGCACGCAGAAAAAGCAGGCGAAGGACCACAGGGAGGCTGCGACTTCGCCCGGGTCGACGCGGACGACGCGGCTCAGCGCGGTCTGCGCGACGCCCACGGGCGGTTCCGGCGGCCAAGCATGGCGGCAATCCTATCAAACGCGCAAATCGCCGGTATTCCCGAGCCTCCGCACCCGACGCTTTTTGGCGCAGCCCGAGTCCCCTGGGGAGGGGGCAAGCAGCGGTAAGAAGTCACGGTTTTCCTGGCATCGGTCTTGCTGATAGGGGAGTGGACTGAGGGAATCGGGGCAGGTCAAGGCGGAAATGGCGGCAAAGCGTCGCTGATGTCGCCCTCCCGACAAACGACTGAAAGGAGACTGTGATGAGCACACGCAAAATTCTGACTCTGGCTTCGATGGTTGCGCTATCGTTCGCGCCTGCGGCCTTCTGCGCCGACTTCCGCGTCGTGGGTGAAAAGCTCGACAGCGGCCTGAGCAGCTTGCCGGCCGGCTACGCCGCTACGGAATATCAACGGCCCGCGACCGGCGCCGGCGATGTACCCGACTACATGGCGACCGAGTTTGTCTGGATTCCGATGCGATCCAACGCGGCCGGCGCCATTCCCGACATGGCGACTCAATTTCTCCGGATAGGCAAGCAATTCCAGAGCATCGAGTACACCGGAGCGGAGTTCCAGCGCGGCGACGCGGCCGTCCAGGTCGTCGGCGAAAAGCTGGACAGCGGCTTGAGCGGCCTTCAGGCCGGCTATACTGCCGCGGAGTTCCAGAAGCAGGTGGTCGGACAAAAGCTGGATAGCGGTTTGGGCGAGCTCCCGGCTGACTATACGGCCGCGGAATTCCAAAAGCAGATCGTCGCCATGCACTGACGCAGGTTTTTCAATAAAAATATTTTACGGGCCGGTGCGGCCCGACTCCAAACGGCTGGTGAGCTTTCAGGGCGCCAGCCGTTCTATTTTCCAGGCGCCGCCGGACTTGCGATAGCACAGCCGGTCGTGCAGCCGGTCCCTGCGGCCCTGCCAGAATTCGAACCGGTCCGGCGCCAGCCGGTAGCCGCCCCAGTGCGACGGGCGCGGCGGAGCGTCGCGCCAGCGCTTGGCTGCCTCCTCCAGGCGTGTTTCGAGGTCCTCGCGGTTCGCCACCGGCTCGCTTTGCGGCGAGATGATCGCCGAGAGCCGCGCGCCCAGCGGCCGGCTCGCGAAATACCTGTCGGACTCCGCCGCGGGGACCCGCTCGACGCGGCCTTCGATGCCCACTTGACGCTCCAGCTCTTCCCAGCAGAAAAGCAGCATCGCCTGGGGGTTTTGCTCGAGCTCGCGGCCCTTGCGGCTGCGGTAGTGGGTATAGAAGACGAAGCCGTGTGCGTCGAAGCCCTTCAGCAGCACGGCGCGCGCCGAAGGACGGCCCTTTTTGGTCGCGGTCGCGAGCGTCATCGCGTTGGGGAGCGCGATCCCCGACTGCAGCGCCTCGTCGAACCAGTTTCCGAACTGCGCGAACGGATCGGGCGCCAGGTCTTTCTCGTGCAGGCCGGCACGCATGTATTCCTGGCGCAGGGCGGCGAGATCCATTTGCGGGAATTCTACCCGCGGCGATGCGCGTACAGGCTGCCGGCGCAGAGGAGCACGGCGGTCGCCCAGAATACCGGCGCCACGCCGAGCGCCGCGCCGAGCGCGCCGGACAAGAGCGGCATGCCGGTCTGGCTCATGTTGACGAGCGTCATGCGTATTCCGACCGCCTCTCCGGCCCGCCCCGCGGGGGCGGTGTTGTGCAGCAGGGACATCACCATCGGCTGCGACATGCCCAGGCCCAGGCCCAGGACGAAGGCGAGCGCCGCCAGCAAGCCAGCGCGCTCGAGCAGCGGAAAAAGCAGGAAGGTCGCCCCTGCCGTCGCGAGCGACGCCGTGAGAAGCGGCCAGGGCGCCAGCCGCCGCGATATCGCGGGCAGGAGCACGCGGATGACGAAGGTCGCCGCCGAAAACGAGCCGAGGACAAGGCCGATGCTCGATGCCGACAGGCCGATGTGCGAGCCGTAGATGGGGATCGCGAAGGTGAACGTGTCCCAGGCGGTGGCGAGCAGGCCGCTCGCGATGAAGATGGGGCGAAGCTCGCGGTGGCGCAGCAGGTCGGCGATGCTGCGGCCCGGCTCGGCGGGCGCGCCGTGCGCGTGAGGCCGCGGGAGGGGCAGCTTGTTCAGGCCCAGCACGGCGACCGGCACGAGCGGAAACGCGGCGAAGGCGGCGAAGGTCGCGGTGTGGCCGATCCAGTCGATGCCTAAACCGCCGATCATCGGGCCGGTGAATCCCGAGACCGAGAAACCGAGCGCCGCGAGGCTGAAATTGACCGGGCGATCCTCGGGCCGGCCTATGTAGCCGACGATGTTCTGGTAGGCGACGTGGTACATCATGAAGCTCGAGCCGATCAGCGCGCTCGCGAAATAAAGCGCGCCGAGGCTCTCCCACAGGTAGGGAAGGAGCGTTCCGAGCGCGAGCGCGACCGATCCCGCGAGCATCGGCGCGCGCGCCCCGATGCGGTCGGTGAGGCGCCCCATGCCGACGGCGAACA